>JANNVS010000191.1:0-8607 GCA_031414515.1 Sphingobacteriales bacterium
AATATACTAAATGCAGCATGCTGTTGCTGTTGTCTTACCCACGTGGTGAGCTAGTATGTTAGATAGTTTTTTCATTTGAACAAATATAACACAGATTTTCGACTTTTGTTTTAAATAATTGTTGCGTCGCTGATTTTAACGATATTCCTTCAAATACAATTTCATCTGTTTTTGCATATTTATTGCTTCTTCTCTTGCTTTTTCTGCAAAATCTTTTCCATTAGATGCATAGATAATACTACGTGTTGCGTTTACTAGTAAACCACAATCTTTATTCATTCCATTTTGCGATAGTTTCTTTAAATTGCCACCTTGTGCGCCAACACCAGGCACTAAGAAAAAGTGGTCTGGACAAAATTTTCTGATTTCTGCAAATGTTTCTTCGTGTGTGGCACCAACTACAAACATGGTGTTTTCAGAAGTTCCGTATTGCATACATTTTTCCATTACATTTTGGTATAATGGTTTTTTATTCGATATTAAAAATTGAAAATCTTTTGAACCTTTATTCGATGTCAATCCTAAAATGATGACCCATTTATTTTTAATTTCTAAAAACGGTTTGACTGAATCTTCACCCATGTAAGGTGCAATGGTAATTGAATCAAAAGGCATATTTTCTAAAAATGCTTTTGCATACATATTAGATGTATTTCCAATATCGCCGCGTTTTGCATCTGCAATTTTGAAAATATTAGTTGGTATATAGTTGACTGTTTTCTCTAAAGTTTCCCAGCCTTTTGCACCATACAATTCATAAAAAGCAATGTTTGGTTTGTACGCAACACATACATCATGCGTGGCATCGATAATTTGCTTATTAAATTCTAAAATTGGATTTTTATACTTTAAAAGATGCGGTGGAATTTTGGTTATGTCTGTATCCAAACCAACACATAAATAAGATTTCTTTTTGTTGATTTGCTGGATGAGTTGTTTTCTTGTCATAAAAGATTGCTTCGCTTTGCTCGCAATGACGTTATACAGCTTCTACCGCTTGTATTTCCGGAACAAAATTTTTGATGGTACTTTCCACGCCTGCTTTCATAGTTGATGCGCTCATTTTGCAAGTCTCACAAGCACCAACTAATTTTACTTTTGCAATAAAATCTTCTGTTACTTCAACCAGCTCAATATCGCCACCATCAGATTGCAAAAACGGTCGAATATTATTCAACGCCACTTCTACTCTTTCGCGCAATTCCTGTTTGCTAATTTCTATCGTCATCAATGTAAAGTTACAATATTACTTCCAATTGTGCATTTTGTACCGCAATTTGTTGTGCTACATTTTGTGCTAATTGTTCAAATGCTTTTGCTGCAGCAGTTGCTGTTTGCAAAGCTATCGGTTTTCCAAAATCACCACCTTCTCTAATATCTTGCTCAATAGGTAATTCGCCTAAAAATGGCACTTCAAATTGTTGTGCTAATAATCGTCCACCACCTTTTCCAAAAATATAATATTTTTTATCAGGAAATTCTGGTGGTGTGAAAAACGACATATTTTCTACGACACCAAGTACTGGTACTTTTATAGATTCTAACTGATAAAATGCAATTGCTTTTCGCGCAT
Source organism: Sphingobacteriales bacterium (assembly GCA_031414515.1). Lineage (GTDB taxonomy): Bacteria > Bacteroidota > Bacteroidia > Chitinophagales > JADIYW01 > JADJSS01. The sequence continues at coordinate 1,574 of JANNVS010000191.1, forward strand.
CAGCTAAGGCAACTTCTTGAGGTGTGGTAACAATTACGGCACCAGTTACCGGTACTAATTGTGCCAAGGTCAAATGTATATCGCCAGTGCCTGGTGGTAAATCCAATACTAAATAATCTAAATCTTCCCAAAGTACATCTGTAATAATTTGACGCAAGGCTGAAGTTGCCATCGGTCCACGCCACGCAACCGGTTGTTTATCTTGTATTAAAAAACCAATAGACATCACTTGCATTCCGAGATAATCTACAGGAACAATTTTATTTTTTTCGTCTATTTTTTTGATACTTGGTCGTGCATTTTGCAGACCCAACATAGTTGGAACAGATGGTCCATAAATATCTGCATCTATCAAACCAACTTTTGCGCCAGTGCGTAAAAGAGCCAATGCTAAATTTACCGCAATGGTTGATTTTCCAACACCACCTTTTCCTGAAGCTACTGTGATAATATTCTTTACGTTTGGTAATATATCCGATTTTATATCGCGTAATGTAGTTACTCTTGAAGTGAAATCAATATCTACTTTTACCACATTAGAAACTAATTGTGCGATGGCATTTCTGCAATCAGTTTCCAGCTTTTCTTTCATTGGACAAGCTGGTGTAGTGAGTTCAATGGTAAATTTAATACCATTATCATCAAACTGTAGATCTTTAATCATATTGAGTGAAACCAAATCTTTTTTAAAATCTGGATCTTCTACTTCTGATAGTGCGGCTAATATTTGTTGTTCGGTGAATTTCATCTGTCGTTTTTATCTTAATTAGTTGCGCAGATGGAATATCTATTCAACACCTTTGTTTATTTCAATTTATTTTTCTAGATATTTCATCGTTATGCAAAAGTAAGAATTGTAAAATGGAAAATTGTATTGTTTTAATGTAAATAAACTACCATGGTTTTTATTTTTTCTCGAGAAGATACATATAGTCAACGCTACCAAAACTTTGGAAAAAAGCTGGGTGTGTTTTTGATGTATTGCTGATATTCAACATCATTTTTATATTTACTTTCGAGCATTGGCACGCCAGAAACATTTGTGAGTAGCCAAGTAATTGTTATTGGCGACAACAAACCGATTAATATTTGTATTGGTGTGAAAAAGTTGACAGACATTAGCCAAATTGACCACCACATTAGCATTTCGCCAAAATAATTTGGATGACGTGTGTATTTCCATAAACCATAGCGCATGGTTTTTCCTTTGTTTTCAGGATTCTTTTTGAATTGCACTAACTGATAATCGCCAAATGCTTCAAATACAAAACCAATGAGCCAAATAATAAAACCAAGAACTGTTAAAAAATTTATTCCTGTAAATGATGTATTTGCATGAATGATTGGCAAGGCAACAATAAACATAAAAAACCCTTGCAGCATAAACACTTGCAAAAATGCACCGAGCCATTGTGGTATATTATGCTTTGTCCAAAGTTTTCGAAAATTGATATAACGCCAATCTTCGCCTTTGCCTTTGTTTCTTATATAAATATGAATTGCCAGGCGAAAACTCCAAATAATGATGCATAAATTAATCAAATGTTTTGTCAAAAAAACAGCTTGTCTTTCTATATAGGAATTTGTTGTAAATAAAAAATATGCAATAATTGTAATAAAACCTAAACCCCAAAAAATATCTACTATACTATTATTTTTAAATATTTGTGCTAATACAAAAACATAACACATAAAAATGAAAATAATTACTGCAGTAGAAAAATAGACTGATTCAGACATTATCATTGAAACAAGGTAAGATAGTTTTAGTTCATTTTAGATAACTATTATGGTTTTAGTTTCATTTGGATAAATTTTATAAGTGTCGCAAAAAAATATCAATCTGCAATGTCATAGAAATTATAAATCAGTTGGTAATCTTTAATTTAGGAGCAACTTATGCATAGTCTAAAAGATATAAATATACTAAAAACAAAGTAGTGAAACATTCGAGTAAAATTAATACCACTTAAATTTTCCAGTAGAACCTTCGACGATTTCACCGTTTGATTTGTATATTTTAATGAACAATTCATTATCTGTATATATCCCAGACTTCTTGTCTGTTGCCACATTGAAATTAAAATAGTAAGAACTGGACAATGCTCCTTCACCGTTTAGTTCTGTCACAATATCATCAATATTTCCATTTTGTGTTGGTTTGAAGAACAATGCATTTAACGATTGGCCTTTTTCAATTCCGTTATAGATAGTATCAGATGTGATGATTACCGAATCAATTTTATACTTTAAGGTAAAAGCATCTCCTATAGGTGAACAGGCAAAAGCAGTATTGATTAGACTAAAACCACGAGTTACTGCTATTCTTTCGCCAAGAGCTTCAAACGTAAAATGAATTTCCAATGTATCCACATTCCTAATTAAATTGGAGGCAATCGGAACTTTATTAAAACTTTTATTATTATACTCACTAAATACAGCATATACATTATACATTCTCGTTGTATCATATGACTTGATATCGACTTTATAAATGCCAGATTTATCGTGTCCAACACCCGGACAACCACAACCCAAAACTGAGAAGGAAAGAATGACAATAATGAATTTGTCTTTGATCTTAAATAAATTCATTTTCAAATATATAAATTTACTTTAAGACTAATTCATTAATAAAATCTGTTCGAGCTCATTTTTAACAAGTGCAAAGTATGTCAAATAATTTTTTAAATCATTTTTAGGAATCTGTTTAATTACGTTTAGTTTCTCGCGTAACGGATCTACTTGTTGTCCGTATTTCCAAAAACGATAACAGACGTGCGGTCCGGTTGCCAAGCCTGTGCTGCCTACATAACCTATTACTTGTCCTTGCTGTACACGCACACCATTACGAATACCACGTGCAAAGCGGCTCATGTGTAAATATTGTGTTTCGTATATCCTATCATGACGTATTTTTACGAAATTGCCATTGTTTTGTGTGAACTTCGCTGCAATTATAATACCACTTGCTGTTGCTATAATTGCTGAACCATGTGCTGCAGCAAAGTCAGTTCCTAGATGCGCTTTATCCATTTGTAAGACTGGATGAAAACGGTGCATATTATAACGTGAAACTATATTTCCACCTTTTAGCAATGGTGATTTTATAAATGCTGTTTTTAGATATTTTCCTTTTTCATCAGCATATTGAAAACTACTATCGTCTTCTACAAAATAATCAATTACGTATATTCTTTTCATTTTTGATTTACAACAAATGGCCTGTACATGTCCATAACTTAAAAATCTTCCATTGATACTTAATTGATGATAGATGAACTGCAAAGTGTCTCCTTTTCGCAACTTATTAATGTTATATTTTCCATTAAAAGACTTATTCAGTTTTTCTATTAATTTTTGGTCAAGGTTGTTTTCTCTAAATGTTTGAAATATAGATTTTTGAATCACTGACGCAAATTTTATCTCAGTAGTATCAATAGATTTTTCATAAAACGAAACCTGAATAGGACAGAAATAGACAGGCATGTGTTTTTTATTTTTTTTGTTCTTTTTTTTAGACCTTATGTCATCCGATTTTTTGTTGAATAATATTGCTGTAGTATCTGTACAATTTGCGATGACATATTCAAAATCCGATAGCTTAAAAACTAGATATTGCAGTTCAGAAGTTGAATCTGTTTCTTTAGTAATAGTAAAGTATTTTTGTCTTTTTTTGACATTTGTAAAATCGGTATATTCTTTTGTGTCTTCTAGAAATTGAATGTATTGAAATTTATCTAGTTTTAAAACCCTGAATAATTTTTGTAAATTATCTCGTCTGCTAAATTCTTTTTCTTTTACACACAAACTATCAACTTCTATACCTAAAAATTCAATCGCTGTCGGATTAATACATCTATTATTTGAAAGTGAATCCTTATTTATGGCTTGGTCAATAGCATTAGCATCTTGTTTCGTTTGATTTTTACAAGAACAGAAAAATATAAACAATACTATTAATACGATAAGTTGCTTCGGCATTATCTCAACTTAGTTGCGATGTGAAGATACTATTTTTGTCTGAATCACAGATTAAATTGATTAAAAAATTTCGCTGATTTATATTGCAAATAATTCGCAATCATCATAAAATTCTATGTCCTTTTTTGTCGCAAAGACGCAAAGAATGCTAATAAAAAATCAAAAAATATAAAACAGGAACAACTAATATCATTCTTACAACTTCTAAAATAGTTGCCCATTTTTTACGTTCGAATAAAGTTCCGATGGTGATAGTAGATAACACAATAAAACCGATTCCAACTAATTGCTTTTCCAAGCTAAATTTTTCTAAACCAAATAAAAAATAGGATACAAAACCGAGCATTAATAAAAACTGAATTGCAATATAAATATGTATGCTTGGTTTTGTATCTGCATCATATAATTCTCTTGTGGTATCAATTTCTTTTGGCACAATGGCACCACCCAAATATTCAGGTCGCCAGCCTGGTGCTTTTATTAATACTAAGAAAAAATCTTTTGCAGTTTTTACTTTTACTAATTGTTGTATAATCCAACCATAGTAATCAAAATTGGCAACAGCAATATTCCAGCTTTTTAATTGTGACGTGACACCATAATGCACTTCTTCTTCTTCTTCCTGAAACGTGCCGAATATTCTGTCGAAAATAATAAATGTGCCACCGTGGTTTTTATCTATGTATTTTGGATTGACGCCGTGATGCACGCGATGATGCGATGGTGTATTCATAAAATACTCAAACAAAAATGGCATTTTATTTATTAATCGCGTGTGAATCCAAAATTGATATAAGGTTTGTATTTGTGCTACTGTAATAAATGCTATAGGATCGAAACCAATAAATGCGAGTGGCAAATAAAACCAGAATGAGCCGAATACCTGTGTAGCTGATTGTCGCAACGCAACTGATAAATTATATTCTTCACTTTGATGATGTACGACGTGCGTGCCCCAAAGTACGCTTACTTCGTGCGACAAACGATGAAACCAGTAATAGAAAAAATCAACACCAAACAGTAATAAAATCCAGGAATACCAGGTTAATGGAATCGTTGTTAAACGGTAATTATCGTAAATCCAAATGTAGACACCAATATTTAGTAGCTTTAATAATACACTTGTTACTTGCTGCACGATGCCTGTATTGATATTACTTACCGTATCATTTAATCTGTATAAATTTGTTTTTTTAATTTTATCGATAATGAGTTCGACTGCAATTAAAATAAAAAACGCAGGAATGGAATATATGATAAGTGATTTCATATTGCTTATTAAAGATGAATAATGAACGATTAAAGTTAGAGAGAAATGTTGTAAAATTAGCTAATTAACTAATTAGCTAATTTTTTTATTGCTCTTCCACAATAATGTATAAATCTTCGCTGTCGCGTTTCATCCAATAGTTTTCGCGTGCGTATTTTTCCATTTGCTCGATGCCGGAAAATAAATCTTTTTGCTCTTTTTTTACTTTGGCAATTTCTTTGGTGTAGTAGGTTTCTTCTTTATTTAGTTCGCTCAAACGCAATGCTAATTTTGCCTGTGAAATCAACGTGTTTTGTGTGAAAAATAATAAGTAAATAAAATAAGCGATAAACAATAAGAAGAATTTATTTCTTAAGATAGCTGGAATTTTTTCTTTTAGTTTCGGATCAACGATAGGCATGTTATAAAGGTAATTAGTAATTGGTAATTAGTAATTAGTTTTTTTAAACTTTTGTGTATTAAAAAGCCTTGGTGAAAATTCTCATCAAGGCTTTTTATGCTTACATCATGACACGGTACTGGCAATACGAATGTGGCACGAGTTTAATAAAACCTATATCCTTTTCCTGGATAAAAGGCTTCTTCGCCGAGTTGTTCTTCGATGCGTAGCAACTGATTATATTTCGCCATTCTGTCGCTGCGCGATGCAGAACCAGTTTTGATTTGTCCGCAGTTTAAGGCAACTGCTAAATCTGCAATCGTGCTGTCTTCTGTTTCACCACTGCGGTGACTCATCACTGATGTATATTTATTTCTGTGTGCTAAGTCAACGGTGTCTATTGTTTCTGTTAATGAACCAATCTGGTTTACTTTCACCAAAATAGAATTTGCAATATTTTTATCAATGCCTTCCTGTAAACGTTTTACATTCGTTACAAATAAATCATCGCCAACTAACTGACATTTATCGCCTAATTTTTCCGTCATTAATTTCCAGCCTTTCCAATCGTCTTCGGCTAATCCATCTTCAATAGATATAATCGGATATTTTTTCACCCATTTTGCCCAATAATCTACCATCTCTTCTGATGACAAAACTTTATTATCTGATTTTTTGAAAATGTATTTTTTCTTTTTCACATCATAAAATTCAGAAGCCGCCGCATCCATAGCAATCATCACCTGATCGCCAGGTTTGTAGCCAGAACTTTCAATTGCTTTTAATACGGTTTCAATTGCTTCTTCGTTACTTTTAATTTCAGGCGCAAAACCACCTTCATCACCAACATTAGTAGAGTAGCCTTTTGCTTTCAATACTTTTTTCAAGTTGTGAAATATTTCCACACCCATTCTTAAGCCATCAGAAAATGTAGTGGCACCAACAGGCACAATCATAAATTCCTGAAAATCGATTTTGTTATCTGCGTGTGCGCCGCCGTTCAAAATATTCATCAACGGAATTGGCAATGTTCTTGCGTTTGTTCCACCAACGTATCTGTATAATGGTAAACCTGCTGCCTGAGCACCTGCTTTTGCTGCTGCTAAAGAAACAGCCAGAATTGCATTTGCGCCCAATTTTTTCTTGTTTTCCGTGCCGTCTAATTCTAATAAAATGGAATCTATTTCGCGTTGGTTCAAAACATTTTCGCCAACTAAAGCTTCTGCAATAAATGTGTTTACATTCGATACTGCTTTTTGCACGCCTTTTCCCATGTATGCTTTGCCACCATCGCGCAATTCTACTGCTTCGTGTGTGCCTGTGGATGCGCCTGATGGTACTGCTGCGCGACCAACAATGCCACTTTCTGTTATAACGTCTGCTTCTACTGTTGGATTGCCT
>JANNVS010000192.1:0-1693 GCA_031414515.1 Sphingobacteriales bacterium
AAACATTACCACCAAAAGCTTCTACAACATCATAAATTCGTTGGTCGTCTGTTTCCACAACCACATTGATTAGATTGCCAGCTTTTTTGCATTGTTCATAAACACGTTGTATCATCGTTTTTCCAGCAATCATTGCCAACGGTTTGCCTGGAAATCGTGCCGAATCATATCTTGCTGGAATTATGCCTAAAATTTTCAATTGGAATAGAATTTGCTTGACAAAAGTAGTTTAAACTAGTGTTGAAAAAAAGCCTAACTTTCAAAATTGAAAAATTAGACTTTTGTCTTAAATACTGATTATGCGAAGAAAATGGGATTTCTTATTGGTTTTATTGTTGATTTGTACTTTTACTTTCGGACAAACTGCATCATCTAAACCTGTAGCAAAAATACCACAATACATCATGCATGTGGTGAAATTTGGCGAAACCTTGTCCAAAATTGCTAAAAGATATGGCGTTAGTATGGTATCAATTTTAAATGTAAATCCGTCATTAACACAAGACAACCTGAATCCAGAGCAAATTTTGCGAATTCCAAATACAAGCAATAAAAAAATCTTAACTATCTCAAATACAGACAATAATGAATTACAACCTAAAGTAAAAAACAAAATCGAATTAGTGGTAAAAAATTCAAAATATCATACAGTTTTGCAAGGTCAAACCATGTACGCTATTTCAAAAATGTATGGTATTTCTGTAGAAGACATACAAAAGTGGAACAACCTGAAAGATTTTAACATGAAAGTTGGTAGTCAAATTATCGTATCTAAAAATATTTCAAAGCTAGAAGAAGAAATTTCTACGAAACTACAACCTAAAAAACCATTAATAGAAGAAGCATCAAAAATAGAAACTGATACTTTTAATACTAACACAGAAAATACTGATATTCAAGCATCTGATAATGCTAATCAACAAGAATTAAGCAAAGTTTATAAGGCAAAATTAGTTTCGAGTACAATACAAACTACCAAAGGAACTGGTGCACCAATGACTACTACGCTTGGTGCAATGGAAACTGTGTATTTTGCCATGCACAAAACCTTGTCAATCGGTACAGTTATCAAAATAAAAAATTTGGTGAATAGTAAAATTGTATTTGCAAAAGTTATTGGTAAATTACCTGAAATAGATGAAAATAAGCACGTTATCATTCGCTATTCACTTGGTGTAAAAAAGGATTTGCAACTGCAAAATGGCAAATGTTATGTTCAAATTGAATATCCTAATTAGTTTATTTAATTGTTAGATGAACAATACCTGATGAAAATCATTTTTTTATTGGCGTTTATATTGCCATATTTGCGAAAGTATAAAAAATAAACAGTGCAACGTTACAAAGTAGTAACTATTACTCATAAAACAGCTAAAGTCAATAGATTAAAAGACTATCTTTTGACAGATGCAGATACGTCTGATTTTCCAACCAATCGGCTCAAAGTATTGAAAGAAAGTTTTGCATTGGATGAGTTGATGTACCTGAATACCTGTAATCGTGTTACTTTCTTTTTTACATACGACAAAAACATCGATAATAAATTTCTAAAAGATTTATTCATGTTTATCAATCCAAATTTCAATAAGGAATTGATAAGTATGCACTTAGCAAAAGCCTTAGTATTTGAAGGCGAAGACGCTATCAAACATTTTATTGGTGTGGCTGCTTCTTTAGATTCTTTGGTGATAGG
>JANNVS010000193.1:0-3750 GCA_031414515.1 Sphingobacteriales bacterium
TTTCAGGGTCTGCGATAATTGGAAAATTCATTGTCACGCTTTGTGTTTCTTCTATATCTTTTATCCAATTGTGATGCGATTCAATTCCATCTACGCTTAAAGCAATGGCTTTTACATTTCGTTTATCAAATTCAGCTTTTAGCTTTGCGGTGAAACCAAGTTCGGTCGTGCAAACAGGTGTAAAATCTGCTGGATGCGAAAATAAAACTATCCAACTGTTTCCAATCCATTCGTGAAAATTAATTTCTCCTTGTGTAGTGTTTGCTGTGAAGTTTGGCGCTTCGTCGCCTAATCGTAATGACATATTTTTTATTTTTTGTAGTAAAATAAATTATCTAAAGTTAATAACACTTTAAATATACAAATTACATAGGTTATCGGTTCACTAAAAAAGAGAAAAAAGTGTATTTTTATAAAAAAAACATGCAGCACATATCTATGACACAGGCTTTTAATGCGCCACAGAAAGAAATTTTTGCTTACTTGAGTGACCACAATAATTTAAGTAGTATTATGAATGCAAACATCACAAGAATAAAAAATGCTGATGGCGACAATCCTAATGGTTTAGGTTCTGTAAGAAGTATTAAAATTGGCATCGAATTATTACAAGAAACGGTGGTTACTTTTAACGAGCCTAATTTAATCGAATATAAAATTACCAGTAACGCACCTGTAAACTATCATTTAGGAAGACTGGAATTTTCATCAACTGAAAAAGGAAAAACAGTTTTGAATTATACCATAGATATGGAAAGTAAATTTGGATTTGCAGATGGTATTTTGACATTTATTTTAAAAACAATAATTTCAAGAGGCTTAAAAAACTTAGCTGCGAAATACAACTAATGCTTGGTATAAGAACAGATAACGAAAAACAAAAATTGCATTTTTTGCAAGATTTTGACGCGCCTTTAAAAAATGTGTTTTCATTTTTCAGCGACCATAATCGTTTAAGCGAAATTTATCCTGGTTTCATCAAAAGAATAATTGATGCACCCAATCCGGCAAACTGTAATGATGTAGGTTCTTCTAGAATAATCATCAGTTTTCCTGTTTTTTTTCAAGAAACAGTAACAAAATATATTGAACCTAGTTATTTAGAATATAAGATAACACTTGGCAGTCCTTTAAAGAATCATATAGGCAAAATGAATTTTATGGAACTAACACCTACCCAAACACGATTAGAGTATATTATTGAATTTGAGCCGTATATACCTTATACTGGCTTTATCATCAATCAACTTAATACAAAAATTGTACAAAATGCCTTGAGTACTTTAGCCAGAAAATTTAAAAAAAATCAACAATTCTAAACCTAGATTGAGAAAAATACTGATTTTTAACAGTAAAAAGAATTTACATATTAAACCTTCTCTTGTTTAGTAAGTCTATATAAGTAACTAAAACAGAAATTAATATGAAAAAAATGCTTCTCACGTCAAAAATGCTTCTGATAATCGGAGCATTGACTTTCGGATTAACGTCTTGCAATAAAGACAAATTTTCAGAAAATGCTGAAACTGCAGCTGCACAAAACTTAAATATTGCAGAAGTCGAAGATGATAACACACAGATTATGGCTGACCAGGCAGAAGCTGAAGGCGCTGTAAACTTACGTACATCTGAACCAACTGATAACTCAGCTGTTGATTTAATTACTGGCTGTGCCATTGTTACTAGAGATTCTATTTCAATTCCTAAAAAAATTACTATCGATTTTGGAACCGGTTGTACAAATACAAATGGAGTAACTCGTAAAGGAAAAATTATTGTTACCTATACTGGAAGATATCGAGATGCTGGAACTGTAATACACATTGTGTCGGAAGGTTATTATATAAACTCTAATAAAATAGACATTGACAGAACTGTAACTAATCTTGGTGAAAATGGAAATGGAAATTTTGTGTTTGGTATACATGCTGAACGTATGGTAACATTTTCTGATGGCACCACAAGTAGCAGCTCAATAGATAAAACACGCGAGTGGATGGCTGGTGATGACACGCCAAGAAATTTTACAGATGATGTATTCAGAGTTAATGGTACTGGTACTCATACTTCTAGAAGAGGTATAGTATACGACGCCACAACACTTACTCCATTAATAAGAAGAGTAGTATGTCATCAGTTTGTAAGTGGTGAAGTAAAAATTGTACGACAAGGCGAAAGAAGCAGATTCGGTATCATTAATTTCGGTACAGGCGAATGTGATAATGAAGCAACAGTTACATTAGATAATGGTCGTTCTTTTAATATTGATTTAAGACATTAATTTAAAAAATCATAAATAGTGAATGGCTAAACAATACTGTTTAGCCATTTCCAATTAACACACTTTAGAATAAGATATTTAAAAATAATACTTTGGAATATTATCTGGCAAAGTTTTTCTTTTGCTATTCGGCAATCGTTTTTTAGGTGTAAAAGCAGGCATTGCTTTTAAAATAATAGATGATAAATTCTTAAATTGACTAATCATCAAAAGAAGCGTATACGCAAACAATAATGGTAATGACATTGGGTTAGGTTTTTAAGGTTATTTAAAGTTGTACAATAAAAATGACAAGTGCAATACCTAATTAAAAAAAATTGAAGAATTATTTTATTTCTTTTATCATGGTATAGTGTGGTATCCCAATTTCAATAAATAAATCACCAATAATCTGATAATCCAACTTTAAATAAAAATCTTTGGCCACATCACGCGCATGTAATTCTATGATACGGAAGCCATGTTTTCTTGCATAAAGTTCAGAAAACACAACCATCTTCTTTCCTATTCCAGATTTTTGATATTGACTGTCTACAGCAACTTGTCTCATTTTAATTGTTTGAGCGTCTATCATTTTCAGCACCACTACACCAAGTACATTATCATTTTGTATGGCTACAATATGAATCTCATCTTTTTCATCCCTTAATTGTTCTGCTGTAAAAATAAATCCTAATGGTTCACGAAGCACTTTATAGCGCAATTCCACAGATTTTTTTTGTAATATTGAATCGTACTCAACTATTTGTATATCAATGTTTTCCATAATAATTTACTAAAATACAAAAATATTATTGTTAAAAAATGAAACTTTATTTGTTAATATTTGGTTTATTATATAAACTACTTTATATTTGTGTCTAATTTACAATTAAAAAAATAAAAAAATGGAAGAGAAAAACATCACAGAACAAGAAAGTTTAGCAATTATACAAGCTATGATTGCTAAAACAAAACAACAATTAAACGACAGTAGTAAATTCTATTTTTTATGGGGTTTTGCTGTTTTAGTTTGTTCTATTGCACAATATATAATGCTAAAAATGTTGCTGATAAATACACAACAAGTTTGGATAGCCATGCCTATTATTGCCATCATTCATATTATAATTGCAGTAAAGGATCAGAAAGCAAAGGTTATAAAAAAACACAATGATGTGGCGATACAATCCTTATGGACTGCATTGGGTATTTCATTTTTTATACTTGCGTTCTTATCTTTTAGAATATCGTTCGATATATTTCCCTTTTTAATTTTATTTTATGGAATTGGAACTTTTGTTACTGGAAAAATTATTCAGTTTAAACCATTAATTTTTGGCGGAATTGCTTGTTTTATCTTATGCATAATTATCACCTTTATTAATGGTGCGGAGCAACTTTTAATTTTAGCTTTATCAATTATTGTATCTTATATAATTCCTGGAATATTACTTAAAAGAGAATTTAAAAATCAGCAAAAACAAAAC
>JANNVS010000194.1:0-5074 GCA_031414515.1 Sphingobacteriales bacterium
GCTTCGCCAATTTCCTGAAATTCGCGTAATACATTTAAATCATCGAATTTTTTTTCTATATTCTTAAATAAAGAAACCCAATGTTTATTTTGTTTAATTTCTTTTAATAATGCTTGAGCTTTGAGCTGGTCGTCCCAAAAATTTGGTGCCAATGTTTTAGCTTCGTCATCTTTTATTTGTTCAATTTTATTAGAGACGTCAAAGATACCTTCCGAAAGAGGTAACTCTTTCCAGAAGTGTTTTATATTGTTCGTTAGTCATTTTTTAGTTTACAGTTTACAATTTGTAAGTCGGCAAATATACTATATTTTTTGTCAACTATTATTTTTCAAACTATAAATTCTCAGTAAAACGCATCTTCAAAATGTGTAATCACATTATTTTTTTCAATAGAAATAATATCAAATCGTAATTCGCCTTGCCAGTTAAATTTCTCGATATAAGCATCTGCAGCTTCGTGCATTTTTTTCATCTTATGTTTATCTACATAATCTTCAGGATTACCATATGTAGTATTATTTCTTGTTTTTACTTCAACAAAAACGACAATTTTGCCATCTTGTGCTATAATGTCAATTTCAGAATGTTTGTATCGCCAATTCGCAAATAAAATAGTATAACCTTTAGTTTTCAGAAATTCCTGAGCTAAAATCTCACCAGTTGAGCCTGTATGCGCAGTGTTTTGCATGTGTAAATATAAAACACAGATTTAACAGATTAAGTAGATTTTCAATGATTTTATAATTTGCTTAATAAAAAATCTTATTAATCAGTTCTATCATGATAATCTGCGTTCTATTCGTTTTGAAATATGACGTTTATTTCGTTTTTTTACACTCAACTTATATAAAAATCTTATGAAGATGGATGATTTGATACAAGGCTTTACAGCACAACTGAAACGTGCGATTGAAATTGGAGAAGGCTCAAAAATTGGGAAAAATAAATTTCCTATACGCAATGTGGTTATTTCAGGTTTAGGTGGCTCTGGTATTGGCGGTACTATTTTATCTAATGTGTTGCGTGATGATGTGGCAATGCCGATTATTGTAAACAAAGAATATCAGATTCCTGCTTTTGTAAATGAAAATACGTTAGTGATTATTTCATCGTATTCAGGAAATACAGAAGAAACACTTTCCGCACTAATGCAAGCATTCAAAAAAGAAGCACAAATTGTATGTATTACATCAGGTGGTTTAGTACAAGAATATGCAGATACGAATGATATTGATTATGTATTGATTGACGGTGGTGCACCACCGCGCTCAGCATTCGGACAATCATTTGTACAGTTGTTATATATCATGTTTCATCTTGGTTTAGTTGAAGATGGTTTCAAGCAATATTTACAAGATTCAATTATATTATTAGATACAGAAGAAGAAGAAATTAAAACACAGGCAAAAGAAATTGCTCATAAATTAACAGGTAAAATTCCTGTAATTTATTCAGATGCAAAATTTGAAGGCGTGTCTATTCGTTTTCGTCAGCAAATAAATGAAAATTCAAAAATGTTGTGCTGGCATCATGTGGTTCCTGAAATGAATCATAACGAATTAGTAGGTTGGCGTGAAAAAAACGAAAAAATTGCAGTTGTTTTTATTCGAAATAATAAAGACTTTGAACGCAATCAGGAACGCATGGAATTCACTAAAGAAGTAGTGAGCCAATATGCAAGTGAGGTAGTTGAAATCTATTCAAAAGGCGACCATGATTTAGTCCGTTGTATGTATTTGATTCATATTACTGATTGGGTTTCATATTACTTAGCAGAAATAAAAGGTGTGGATGCTGTAGAAATTGATGTGATTAGTAAATTAAAAAATAAACTGGCTGAAAATCCATTTTGATATTGTCCACAGTCGATAGTCCATAGTCCACAGAATCTTTTGCTATCGACCATTGTCTATTGACCATTGACTATCATGCAAAAAATTAAGATTCAGGATTTAGGTTTGATAAAGTACGCAGATGCTTTGGATATTCAAACGCAAAAATTCAACGAACTTATCGACAATAAAATTAGTGAGCGTTCTAATAAAGATGCTCATTTTTTGTATTTATGCGAACATGAACCTGTTATTACCTTAGGAAAAGCAGCCAATCAACAAAATATTTTATTATCGGAAGATTTTTTAAAAGAAAAAGGAATTGATGTAGTTCATATTAATCGTGGTGGTGATGTTACCTTTCACGGTCCTGGACAAATTACTGGTTATCCGATTTTAGATTTAGATTTTTTTACATCTGATTTGAAAGTGTATATGCGAATGCTGGAAGAAGTGATGATACAAACTATTTCACACTTTGGCATTGATGGTTACAGAATTGAAGATGCAACTGGTGTTTGGGTAAATTCTAAAAATGATAATCAACCTAAAAAGATTGCAGCATTTGGTGTGAAAACTTCGCGCTGGGTAACTATGCATGGTTTTGCCTTAAATGTAGATGTTGATTTGAATAATTTTAATTATATCAATCCTTGTGGTATTACGGATAAAGGAGTAACAAATTTGATTCAAGAATCAAGAACCAAGAACCAAGACATTAGAATTAATGAAGTTAAGCAAGTTTTATTGGATAACTTTGCGAAAGTGTTTAATGCAAAATTGATTACGAAGTGAGCCAAACAGAAGAAATACAAAACATAGAAGAAAACGAAGATGAACTCTACGAACATCATCGGTTTGTGATAGATAAAGGTCAGGAAAAATACCGAATTGATAAATACCTGACGGAAAGAATTCCGTCTATTTCAAGAAATAGAATTCAAAATGCGGCTGAAGCACAATGTATATTAGTAAATGGTAAACCCGTAAAATCTAATTACAGGGTTCGTGGCAGTGATGTAATTCAAGTTGTTTTACCAAATCCAGTTTGGGATTATACGGTAGAACCTGAAGATATTCCTTTAGATATTATTTATGAAGACGATGATGTGTTATTGGTAAATAAAAAAGCAGGTATGGTTTGCCATCCAGGTCATGGAAATTTTCATGGTACTTTGGTGCATGCTTTGATGTGGCATTGCAAAGATTTACCACAAATTTCTGGTGCTACGCGACCAGGTTTAGTGCATCGCTTAGATAAAAATACTTCTGGAATTATTATCATCGGAAAAACAGAACATGCGTTGACGCATTTATCAAAACAGTTTTATGATAGAACCATTAAACGACATTACATTGCTTTAGTTTGGAAAGATATGGAGAAACAAACTGGTCGTATTGTTTGCAATGTAGTACGAAACCCTAGTAACAGAAAGGTATTTATGGCAACCGAAGATGAAAACGTTGGAAAATTTGCTGCTACAAATTATGAAGTTATAAAACGTTTTGGTTATACTACTTTAGTGAAATGTAAATTAGAAACAGGTCGCACGCATCAGATTCGTGTGCACATGAAATACATTGGACATACACTATTTGGTGATTACAGTTATGGCGGCGACCAGATACTTTCAGGAACCGTTTATGGTAAATACAAAACGTTCATAGAGAATTGTTTTAAATTAATGCCATATCATGCACTGCATGCGCAAAGCCTTGGTTTTATTCATCCAAGAACAAATGAAGAAATGTATTTTGAAATGCCATTGCCAGAAAACTTCCAGCAAGTAATAGAAAAATGGGAAAATTATACGAAAGGGTTTAAGTTATAATTAAAGTTAAAACTTATTTTATTTGTGAATTTATTTCTGGTCTAGACAGATAGCTAATGTATTGATTTTTTATCAGCTATTTGATTGTTTATTTAATTCACTTATAGTTGCAAAATTATTTTCAACTGCACTTTGACTGAATGCAAATGCAAGTAATGTTTGTAAAACAAAGTACACTAAAAATGCCAATGGAAATATGTTTGATATTCTATCGATACCAAAAAATGTAGTATCAAACATATAAATACCAAAGCAAATAACTGTAGAAATTATTGAAAATAAAGGTGCCCATTTATTTCTGTTCATCAATTCTGTTGCACTATACACCTGCACAAGAATAAAGATTGCAAAAATGTATAGTACAGTTATTCCAATCTGTGATATGTCTTGCAATAAAAAAATAAGTAAGAAAAAAAGTGTAAAAAACTGAATGTTGCTCCAAATGAACAATCCTTTAGAAATCTGCGGATTAAATTTCTCAATATTATAATGGTCTTCAATCTTTTTAACTGGATATTTTTCCTCAAAACCTTCTGGACGCCAACCAAGTGGTCTGAACCAAATTGTTAATTTGTCCATCCATTTTTCAGATCTCCATGCATCTTTAATAATTATAAAGAGATGCTCAAAGTTTATGGTTACAGGATTCCATGTTTTAGATGGTCTTGTAATTCCATAAACAGGTGGTTCACTTTCCAATTCCTTTTGAAATGTACCGAAAAGTTTATCCCAAATATTAAAGATTGCACTGAAATTTTTATCCAAATAAATTGGATTTAGTGCATGATGCACACGATGCTGCGAAGGCGTAACGATAATATGTTCTAAGAAACCAAGGTTGCCAATTTGTCTGGTGTGGTACCAAACTTGCGAAAATTTGTGAATAGGAAATATAAATGCAATTACTATTGGTGGAATACCAAGAATTGCCGCTGGTATCGGCAAAAAGAATAGAAAATTTATAAATGCTGTAAATGGTTGCCGCATTGAAGTTGCAATATTATACTCTTCAGAATTGTGATGAATGAGATGATTGTTCCACAATAAATTGATTTGGTGATGCAAACGGTGTCCCCAATAAAATTCAAAATCAAGTACCACAAAGGTCACCACATAAACAAGCCAAGTGGTTTCGATATGAATTACTGCTAAATGTTTATACAAAAATTGATAAGACACTATGGAAATGCCTAACCCAAATAAGGATCTCACAATAAGTGTAATTCCTGAATAAGAACTAGTTAAAGCGTCCATCCAAGGAACGGTATCATTTCCTTTTAGATAACCATATAGTTTTTCTGCTAGTATCAATACTAAGAAAACAGGCATCCCAATTGAAAATATTTTGGCAATTTCTTCCATAATTATTTTTTATCTAGTTGAGTTAACAATAAGATACAAAACTACATT
>JANNVS010000195.1:0-9040 GCA_031414515.1 Sphingobacteriales bacterium
TTAAACAAAAAGGAGAATATGAATATCAGGTAAATTTTAATTTTCCAGTGAAACAAAAAAAACAATTTAGTTTTTACAAAAACAAAGACTATAGTCATATGATCTATTTCAGTAAAGACAAACAAGTGGTGCTCTCTGAAAAGGATAGGCCTGCACTAAGTACTTTATCAGTTTTTTCTTATTTGGTTATATTCTTTTTATTCTTTTTTATAATAATGGATTTGCTTGGCTTTTCTAATAGATTCTGGGGTGAAAATTCCGTCAGAAATTTTTTAAAAGGCAACACTCTCCAAAAACAAATTCAAAATTCTATGATTGCATTAGTGCTTTTTTCATTAGCTATTATTGGCATTGTAACTGTAGTTTATTTTCAATATCAATACAATATTTCGAATAATAGCAAGTTATTAAAAAAAGTAAATGCTGTTATGAAAAATGCAGCTCAATATTATATCGAAGATTATCCAAAATATGGTGCAAATACATTTGATGTTGTAATTCAACAAAAAATTAAAATTCTTTCTACTATTCATGCACTTGATATAAACGTGTACAATATAAAAGGTGAATTATTGCAAACATCTCAGCCAGAAATATTCAAACGGAATTTACTTTCAAATAAAATGAACCCAGAGGCTTTTTATAATCTAATTATTAATCAAAAATCTAAGTTCGTTCATGATGAAAAAATAGGTAATTTAGAATACTTGAGCGCATATCAACCTTTCAGAAGCAACGGAAAAGTATTAGGCTATTTTAACTTTCCATATTATGGAAAACAAAAATCTTTTCAGGAAGATATTTCATATTTCTTAGTTGCTTTAGTAAATGTGTATGTGTTGTTTTTAATTGCAGCAGCATTGTTAGCAGTATTTTTATCGCGTTCAATCACTAATTCTTTGACATTGATTTCTGACAATATAAAAGATGTACAATTTGGCAAAACAAATAAGCAGATATCATGGAAAAATGACGATGAAATTGGACTCTTAGTAAAACAGTACAATATTATGTTAGCTGAGCTAGAAAAAAGTGCAGATTTATTGGCAAAATCAGAACGTGAAGGTGCATGGCGCGAAATGGCAAAACAGGTAGCACATGAAATAAAGAATCCACTGACGCCAATGAAATTAAGTATTCAGCACTTGCAACGTGCATTGAAAGATAACTCACCTGATATAAATGAACTCACTGGAAATATTTCTAAACGCATGATTGAACAAATCGATAATCTGTCAAACATAGCAACTGCGTTTTCTGATTTTGCAAAAATGCCACAAGGTGATTTTATAAAAATTGATATTGAACCAATTTTATTGTCAACTGTTGAGTTATTCAGAGAAAGTGATAATGTGGAAATTAATTTAAATTATCCTGAAAGTGAATGTATTGTAAATGGCGACAAAGAGCAACTAATGCGTGTATTTACAAATATTATAAAGAATTCCACACAGGCAATTCCTGAAAACAAACATGGAATTATTAATATAAAAGTTGAAGATAAAAATATGCATTATGTTATTTCAATAAAAGATAATGGCGTTGGTATTGCTGAAGAAAAAAGAACACATATTTTTGAACCGAATTTCACTACAAAAACAAGTGGTACAGGATTAGGATTGGCAATAAGTAAGAATATTGTAGAACGCATGAACGGAAAAATATGGTTTGATTCAGTAGTAGATGATTATTCAATTTTTTATATACAGTTACCGAAAATAACATAGAAAATTTAACTTTATTTGCTTTGAGATCTTTGCGCCTTTGCGTGAAAAAAAATAATAAACATGAAAAACGAAAAATCACAACAACTCTTTGAAAAAGCAAAAACCTTAATGCCAGGTGGCGTCAACTCACCGGTACGGGCATTCAAATCAGTAGGCGGTACGCCTGTTTTTATGAAACGTGGCAAAGGTGCATATATTACTGATGAAGACGACAATCAATACATAGATTACTGCTGTAGTTGGGGACCGCTTATCTTAGGTCATGCCAATGAAAACACAGAAAAAGCCATTATAGAAACTGTAAAAAACGGAACATCATTCGGCGCGCCAACTGCATTAGAAAATCAATTGGCAGATTTAATTATTTCCAATCATTTGTACATAGAAAAAATAAGATTTGTAAGCAGCGGAACGGAAGCGGTGATGAGCGCCTTGCGTTTAGCACGTGGCGTTACAGGAAAATCTAAAATTGTAAAATTTGAAGGCTGTTATCATGGGCACGTAGATTCTTTATTAGTAAAAGCAGGTTCCGGTTTGGTAACGTTTGGTGAATCCACTTCTGCAGGTGTGCCTGAAAGTTTTGCAAATGAAACTATCGTGTTGCCATTGAATGATGAAGAAGCAGTGAAATCTTGTTTAGAAAATTTACACAATGAAATTGCAGCGATTATTATCGAACCGATTCCTGCAAACAATGGCTTGCTGTTACAATCGCATAAGTTTTTATTGCACTTACGTGAAATGTGTACACAGTATAATGTGTTATTAATCTTTGATGAGGTGATTTCAGGTTTCCGTGTTGGCTTTGAAGGCGCAGCAGGTTTATATAAAATACAACCAGATATTATTACGTTTGGAAAAATAATTGGCGGTGGCATGCCTGTTGGTGCGTATGGTGCTAGTCACGAAATCATGCAGCATGTTTCACCATTAGGTAGCGTATATCAAGCAGGAACCTTGAGTGGAAATCCTGTTGCAATGGCTGCTGGTATTGCACAGTTGACAGCTTGCTTGCAACCTCGTTTTTATCAAAACTTACAACACAAAACTGATAAACTTGTAGATGGAATTAAAAAACTCATCAACCAAAAAAACTATGAAATCACTATCTATAATATTGGTTCTATCTTTTGGTTTGCCTTTTCAGATATGACGCATCTAACGCGCGCTGACCAAATTGATTCTGGTAAAATGACCTTGTTTGCAAAAGTATATCACTACTTATTAGATAATGGCATTTACTTCGGACCATCTGGTTATGAAGTTGGTTTTATTTCTGCTGCACACACAGAAGAAGATATAGATAAAACGATAAAAGTGATGTGTGATGCATTTGATTTGGTGATGTAATAAAAAAGACTATTTATGAAAAATCAATTAGCGATGATTACAGGTGCAGCAAGCGGCATTGGCAAAGCTACTGCAGAATTACTTCATGCTAAAGGGTATTCTTTATGGTTGATTGATATTAATCAAGCTGCCTTGGAAAAGATGCAGCAAAACTTACCCAATACGGAAATAACGGTTTGTAATTTAGCAGATAAATCTCTTTTAGAAATATTTTCTGAAAAAATAATGCAGAAAGACCAGATCGATATTGCTTTCCTGAATGTTGGTATTGTATTGCCAGGAGATTTCATTGATTATTCTTTTGAAAGGAGTGAATCCCAGTTAAATCTCAATTTATACAGCACTTTATATTTGAACCATGTATGTGGCAGAAGAATGAAATTTCAGGGCAATGGACATATTATAAATACAGTTTCTATGGCGGGCATTATTGGCTTGAAAGGCAGTGCCGTTTATTCAGCAGGCAAATTTGGACTTCGTGGATTTCTGATGGCGTTTAGGAATGAGATGCAGCCGTATGGTGTAGCGGTGTCTGGTATTTATTTAAGCGCAGTAGATACCGCAATGTTGCGAGCAGAAGCCATAGAACCGAAAGGTACAGCATTGAATTTTCTTAGTGAACCTCTTGAACCCGAAAAAGTAGCAAACCTTACATTTAAATTACTGAAAAGTAAAGAAGGCGAAGCATATATGCCATACATAGACAGCTTGACTTCAAAATTTTTAGGTGCATTTCCCTGGTTAATTCCTTTCATCTATCCCATTTTAGAAAAGATAGGAGAGAAAGGCAGAAAAAAATATATAAAGAAGCATGGATTGTGTTGAAATATTTTTCATATTCATCATATCAAATTACTAAAATTTTTAAGGATGAATTTTATCATGACAAGGTTTACAAATAGATACAAGCCATTCAATTGGTTCTTTTCCAATATTATTCTTTGCATATCTTCGATGATGTACTTGAGTGGCTTTTGAACCGCAATAAACACAACTCCAGTTATCTCTTTTTAAAACTACATATCGTTTTTTTTGCCACGCTTCCGATTTGAGATAATCGATCCTATAATAGTTGCGCCTATGTTGTCTATTCTTCTCAAACACATATGTTTGGAATGCGAATATGCCAATAATAATAATAATCAAAAGTAAAATTCCCATTATTCTGTTACTTTTCTCTATCTATTAGTATTTCTCGAATCAAGAATAAAGATAATCCAAATCACTCATACCTATAATGCTCCAAATCAGAATACTTGCTATACTGTTTTGATTTGGAAACGGTGAGTGGTCGCAAAAAAGGCGCATCACCGAATTTATCAAAATAATAACTATTAGAATCACCGCAGTTGTTGTTGTAGAAAACAGTATTTTTTTGTTTTTCTAATATAAATTGGAAGTAGTTATCATGTGCATCTTGTTTTATTTCTACTGTTTTTCTATTACGCGTTTTTTGTTCGTTCAGCACACGTAAAATATGTTGCAATTGTATTTCTATCATATCAAACCACGATAAACCCGAAGCACTGTATGGACCAAAGATGATAAAGAAATTCGGAAAGTTCGGCACCGAACAACCTTGGTAAGCTTGCAATCTATTGGCTTTCCAAAACGCACCTAATTCTGCGCCATTCTTTCCATATAATTTATAGTTTAGGTAATTACTGTCTTTCATCACATTAAAACCAGTTGCTGCAATTAGTACATCAATTTTTCGTTTGCTACCATCTTTTGTAATAATGCTATCTTTCGTAATTTCCTGTATTCCATCTGTCACCAACTCAACATTCTTTCTGTTAAACGTAGTATAATAATCATTCGAAAAACTTGGTCGCTTGCATCCAAAACCATATTGTGGCGTTAATTTTTTTCTTATGCTTTCATCTTTTACTTGCGATTTTAAATATTGCAAACAACCTATTTCCAATGTCTTAACAATAAAAGGCATTTGCTTGTAATTCACAATTCCTGTTACCATTATAGTTTCGGTTATTCTGTCGGTTATTTGTCGAATACTATTTTGTGCAAAAGGAATGTTTTTAAAAATAGTTTGCATAGTTGATGAGATTGCAGCATCTGGTTTCGGAAAAATCCATATAGGCGTGCGCTGATATACATACAATTGATTTACTAGTGGCGCAATGTTTGGAATTAGTTGTACGCTTGTTGCACCTGTGCCAATAACTGCAACATTTTTATTTTTTAATTCAATATTTTTTTCCCAGTTTGCTGTGTGAATTAGTTTTCCATTAAACGTTTCAATGCCTTTTATTTCAGGATATTTCGGATCGGTGAGTGCGCCTGTTGCGGAAATTATAATAGTTGATGTAAATGTTTTTCCATTTTTTGCAAACACTTTCCATGTAGCAGTTTGTTCGTCAAAAACAGCTTTTTCAATATCAATATCAAATCTGAAATTTTCGCGAATACCATATTTATCTATACATTGGTTTGCATAATTATACAATTCATTTCCTTTTGCAAAAACATGGTTCCAGTTCGGATTTTGCTCAAAAGAATAAGAATACGTAAACGAAGTAATATCTACCGCAATTCCAGGATATTGATTATCGCGCCACGTGCCGCCAATATCATTCGCTCTTTCTAAAATAAGAAAAGAATAACCTGCTTTTTTGAGTTGAATACCTGCGCCAATGCCAGAAAAACCTGAACCAATAATAATAATAGCTGCGTCTGTGTTCATATTGTATTTATTTAAGTACAACTTTACGTTCTTTGCTCCTTTGCGTGAGATAATAAAATTATACAGATAAGTTTGCAAAATGCTATACTTATGTAAGTTAATATTTTGATTTAATAAACTATTGTTAAGCATTGAGTTTTTTGCATTAACTTTGTAAAATTTTTCTTGTGAAAGAATATGAACTTTTGCAAGGTTTTAATGTTTGTTTGAAATTATGAAGATGATAAAGAAGATAGGAATTTTATTAGTAAATCTCGGAACGCCTGACAGCGCAAGCAATAGTGATGTTTTTAAGTACTTAAATGAATTTTTAACGGATGGTCGAGTAATAGATTATCCTTGGTTGCCACGACAAATATTAGTGCGTGGAATTATTGTACCATTGCGTTATAAAAATTCTGCAAAAACATACAGAGAAATTTGGGACAAAGATAAAGGTTCGCCATTGCTGTATCACTTACAGGATTTGACACAAAAAGTAACAGAGAAATTAGGTGACGAATATATAGTGGAATATGCGATGCGTTATCAAAATCCATCTATGGAAAATGCGTTAGAAAAATTCAGACAATTACAGGTA
Organism: Sphingobacteriales bacterium; assembly: GCA_031414515.1. Taxonomy (GTDB): domain Bacteria; phylum Bacteroidota; class Bacteroidia; order Chitinophagales; family JADIYW01; genus JADJSS01. The sequence goes on from JANNVS010000195.1 coordinate 6,362, forward strand.
AATAAAATCGTAGTGTTGCCGTTGTTTCCGCAATATTCTTCTGCTTGTAATGGTTCGGTAATTCAGAAAGTACAGGAAATAACTTCTAAATGGTTAACGATTCCAGACTTAAAATACATTCATCATTTTTATGATAATGAAAAGTTTATTGATGCATTTGTAGCACAAGGAAACAAACATAATTTTGACGACTACGATCATGTGTTATTTTCGTATCATGGTTTGCCAGCACGTCATCTAAAAAATGGTGATATTACTAAAAAACATTGTTTGCAAAATAAAGATTGTTGCGCCACTATTTCTGAAATAAATCAACATTGTTATCGTGCACAATGCTATGCAACTACAAGATTAATTACTGAAAAATTAGGTTTGTCTAAAGATAAATTCACAGTAACTTTTCAATCGCGCTTAGGAAAAGAAGTTTGGCTAGAACCATATACTGTAGCCGTTATACCAGAATTAGCAAAACAAGGAAAGAAAAAATTATTGGTTTTTTCACCAGCATTTGTTGCTGATTGTTTGGAAACCTTATACGAAATTCGCACCGAATATTTAGAACTCTATGAAGAGCATGGTGGTGAAAGTATTACGTTAGTAGAAAGCTTAAATTCAGAAGATAAATGGGTAGACGCGGTTTGTGATATTTTGTTGAAATAAAAATTATCTCTTAATAACGAAGCATTCACTTTTATTTGCATCAGATTTCAAATCTAATTCCTTTAATAATTTTCCATTTTGATAAATGGCAATAGTAGCAGTATTCGGTGGCTCAGTTCCTAAATTATGAGCATAGAATAAAACTTCATTTAATCCTTTTTTGCAAATAACGTTTGTAATTTTAGGTTGGTTTTTTAATAAGTAATTTGACACAATTTTGATTTCGTTCAAATAAATTGATACAATATCTCCATCTTCTTTCATATTATCCCAGATAGATAGCTCTAAGGTATCTTGTGTGGCAAAAACAGTATCTACTATCAATACCTTTCTGCCGATAAAATCATGTTGCCTAAAAGTAAAATCTACTTTTTTAACATACTTCTCAATCGCAGATAAGTTGAAACATTCTTCTTGTTTGTCAATAGAAATACAAGCTCCTTCCAAAATATGCCTATTCTTTTTAATTTTTAAATACTCTTTTCCAGCAACAAAACACAATAAATAATTAGAATCAAGATCTTTTTCTAAAATTCTCTTTGTTTCATACTCTAAAATTCCTTTATTGAAAGTGCCTTCTATATAAATATTCGCTCTTCCAAGATTGTCTTTAAATACTACATATCCAATTCCTGAAACAGAATCTTTATGTTGAACTAAATCTAATGTAATTTTAGTTGAATATGAATTTCCACCAATCCATCTGCCAGAAATATTTTGACTCTTGCAAAATAGCAGAGATGAAATGAAAAATACGAATGCTGTAACTTTTTGTGGACTCAACCTTAGTAAACTTGTTTACTAAAGTTATACATTTTCTGTAAATTATTCTTCGTTTATTTCAATGCGCTGCGCCAAATAGATACAAATGATGCCAAAAAAAACAGCTACATAGCCAACTACATTGTAATTTGAAAGTCTGTGTGTAACTGCATCTTGAGTCAATATCATTCCACCAATTAAAGCAGCAGCACCTTCGCTTAATTCAATAAAAGATGAACGAATAACTAAAAATTTTCCACGTTGTTCTTCGGTTGGTGCGCCAGTAACTAAAGTCATCGCGGCAATCATTCTTCCACTATTAAAAATAAACATAAACGCACAAATCAATAGTGCTAACATAATAGATGCTTCCTGCAAATGAGAAATTACTAGAATAGGTACAAACGATAATAAGATTAGAATCCTAAAAGATTTTACCTTTCCTAAAGTATCAATAAATTTTCCAATGCGTGGCGAAGTCAACGAAACAGAAATACCACCAACAATATACATCCAGATTGTATCTTCTTCTGTAAAGCCTAAATTATCTATCAAATATGGATTTATAAAAGAGATAAACATAAAATGTCCTAACACCAATAAAAATGCAAAAAGTAGCGCTTTCTGTAAGTTTCTATTTCTTAAAATTTCACTTACTTCATTAAAAGTATTCAAGTCTTTATTGATATGTCCTTTTAAACTCGGTAAGTAAAAATATGCTGGAATTAATATTAAAAATGAAAGTATGCCAACAATTCTGAATGGCCAAAAAATATCGAAATGTTTAAAGATAAAGATGGAAAACGGAATGCCAATAATAGAAGCTAAGCCAAATCCTAAATTCAAAATTCCCATGGCTTTGCCACGTCTTTCGTAAGGAACTATATCGCTGATTATGGCTGTGGAAACACCACCTAGCAAGCCGCCAAATATGCCAGTAAAAAATCGTGCGAACAACATAAATTCAAAAGTAATGGCAAATGAGCACAACATCGTGCCAACAGCAAACATTCCAAAAGCAGATAGATAAACTATTTTTCTATCGAATTTGTCCACATAGAAAGAAGCACTAAAAGAGGAAAGAAATCCGGAGATAGAAAATGCAGCAATTAATAAGCTATACTGTTGCGGTGTAATTTTGTAGAGTTTCATAAACGCAGTGCCTAAAGGCAACATCAATAAGAAATCCACTATAGCACAAAACCACATGAACGTAATAAGATATAAAATGAATTTTTCGTTTTTCACTATGCAAAG
>JANNVS010000196.1:0-1778 GCA_031414515.1 Sphingobacteriales bacterium
GAAGCAATCTGTTGAATTATACAGATGGCTTCGTGCCTCGCCATGACGAAAAGATATGAACATACAACTCGAAAATATTAGTAAACGTTATGGTTTTGAATGGATTTTCAGAAAAATAAATTACCAATTTGTCGCTGGTCAAAAGTATGCAATAGTTGGTCCTAATGGAAGTGGTAAATCTACATTACTAAAAATAATCTCTGGTGGCTTAGTACCAACATCTGGTAAATTAACTTCTACTATTCCACATAAACGTATTACTGATGAAATAGAAATGGCAAAAGAAATTTCCTTTGCGGCGCCCTATATTTCGTTAATTGAAGATTTTACTTTAGAAGAGTTTTATGATTTTCATTCCTCTTTTAAAAATATGATTACCGAAAGTAAAGAAGATTTTTTCGTGATTTCAGAGTTAAGCATTCATAAGAAAAAGTATATAAAAAATTTTTCATCTGGAATGAAACAACGATTAAAATTAGCATTAGCATTCTTAACAGATTCTCAATTAATATTATTAGACGAACCTACTTCTAACTTTGATAAAAAGGCTGTTGACTGGTATCTGCAATTAATAGAAAATTATTCAAAGGAAAGGCTTATAATTATTGGTTCCAATCAAGACTATGAATTTAATTTTTGTGAAAAAAGATTAAATATATTAGATTATAAATAACAATACCAAGATAGTAATTTGATGCGGTTTCGTTTAATAGAGTATTGAAAAATATAAATTATTACTAGATGATTTATCAGAATATTCATTTAGTTTTTATTCCACTTTTGGTTTTCTTTTTTAATGGTTTTATGTCAACCTTGTTTTTTGTTGTCATTACCTTGTTTTGTGCTTTTTTTTGTTCAACATGTAATAAAACTAATTTACTAAGTGAACCTTCAATAGGTAATATAAATTCATTCGAATCCATAAGGTAGTGTTTATATGATTATTGCTTTTCGATATTAATTCAATTCAATATAGAAATTATATAAGTTTTTCAAGCAGTAAACTTAGTATTCGGTAATATTCAGTGAGTATTCGGGAAATATTAATAAGAATATTTAAATACGTTTCAACATACTATCGTGTATTTGCACTAGTGTAGAATGTAAATCATATTTAAAACTCCATTGCGGATAATGATTCTTGAATTTATTGACATCAGAAACATACCAAATATGATCACCAATTCTGTTGGTATCAACATATTGGTAGTTCATTTTTTTGCCAGCTATTTCTTCACATAATGCAATTCCTTCCATCATAGAACAGTTAGAAAAACGCGCGCCACCAGCATTATAGGCTTCTCCTTGTTTAGGATTTTGATAAAAATGCCAGAACATATTGACTAAATCGAAGCTGTGAATATTATCACGTACTTGCTTGCCTTTGTATCCAAACACGTTGTATTGTGTTCCTGTTATGGCACATTTCATTAAATAAGATAAAAAGCCGTGTAACATGGTGCCGCTATGATTTGGACCAGTTAAGCAACCACCACGAAAAATTCCAACGTTCATCCCGAAATATTTTCCGTATTCCTGACACATAATATCTGCTGCTGCTTTAGAGGCACCAAATACAGAATGTTTGGTGTGGTCAATACTCATAAACTCATCTATTCCATCTTTAAAATATGGATGAGATTCGTCAATTTCCCATCGAGTTTCTTTTTCAATTAAGGGTAAATAATTTGGATTATCACCATAAACTTTATTTGTAGAAGTAAAAATAAAGACTGCTTTTGAACAATAAATTCGGGTATATTCCAGTATATTTAAAG
>JANNVS010000197.1:0-32897 GCA_031414515.1 Sphingobacteriales bacterium
TGGAGGAAAAGCTTAATTTAATGAAACCAGATATTGTTGGGATAACCAGTTTTACTGTATCATTAATAGATGTTGTATTATCAGCTCAAGTGGTTAGAAAGGTAGTTCCTGATGCACATATTTGTTTAGGTGGACATCATCCAACGGCATTTTCCTATGAAGCTACACAATTATCTCAGTTTGACAGTATTATTGTTGGAGAAGGTGAATATGCTTTTGCAGAACTCATAGATAAAATTGCCCACAATATTGACTTTACGGATATATTAGGTGTTTATACAAAAGAATCTATTTCGCGATTTGTTGATACAGGTTTTAAGGATAGGCGATTCTTGGCACATATGAATGTTCCACCAGCTTATGTTGAAGAAGTAGATGATATTCCTGTGCCAGACAGAAGTTATATTCAACACATTAATTATAGTAGTATAGTAGGATTAACAGGAAAACTGGCTACTATAATTACGACAAGAGGTTGTCCATATAAATGTACTTTTTGTGATGTTCCGTATAAAAAATACCGTGAACGTGACATAGATTTAGTGATGGATGAAATCGAGGATTGTATTAAACTTGGATATAAAGAATTTCACTTTTACGACGATTTATTTAATATTACGGCACAAAAAATAATTGATTTTTGCGATGCCTTGGAACGTAGGAATATAGATATTGTTTGGGATTTCAGAGGAAGAGTAAATGGTGTAACCAAAGAATCACTTGAAAAAGCAAAGAAAGTAGGATTGCGAATGATTTCTTTTGGTGTAGAAACAGGTTCTGATATTGGCATGAAAACATTGAAAAAAGGAACAAATATTGCACAGGTAGAAAGGGTATTTGCCTGGTGTTCGGAATTAGGTATAAAAACCATTGCCAATTATATGATTGGTTTGCCACACGAAAAATCTGTTCAAGATTTAAGAGATAATGTTGATTTTCTGATTCGCTTGAATCCAAATTATGCCCAATTTAATATATTGAGTTTATACCCACACACGCAAGTACATAAAGATGCAATGAAACTAGGAATAGCAGAAGAAGGAAAATGGGAAAAATTTTCATTAGATCCGTTGCATTATAATTTCAGAGTGGAACATTGGACAGAATTTATTCCTGAAAAGAAATTAATAGAATTACAAAGAGAATCCTATCGCAGATTTTACTTCAGACCCAAATATATTTTTAACAGTCTTTTAAAAACGACTACTATTCACGAGTTTAAATCCAAGGTAAAAGGTGTTATGAGTCTAATGAATATAGATATCTAAGCATTACTCAATTTGCGTTTTTAGAAAACCAAAATAGCACAAACATCAACTCTTATTAAACTCTAAATTAATATAGTACCTTATTTAATAATTCATTCTGGTGATTGTAATTTTTTAAAAGATAAAACTATCTTTGTTAAACGTTCATAAATGAGTCAATGAGTAATAATATCAGTGTTAGCATTATAGGATTTGGATATTGGGGTCCGAATTATGGCAGGATAATTCATTATCATAAGAATGCTGATTTACGTATGATATGTGATGTAGATAAAACTCGTTTAAATGCAGCTAAAGAGTTATATCCTTCCGTACAATGTACTGATGATGTCGAAAGCGTTTTTAGTGATGCATCTACAGATGTTATAATTATTGCAACACCAGTAAATACACATGCAGACTTGGTCAAAATAGCATTGAAAAACAATAAACATGTTTTATGTGAAAAACCAATAGCCGCTACATTATCTGAGATACATGAAATAGAACTTATTTTAAAGAATACAGATAAGAAGTTGATGTGCGCTCACATTTATGAGTTTAATCCAATCATCAGATATATAAAAAATTATTTAAAGAATGATGATATTGGCCAGCTACTTTATATGAGTGCTTTCAGAAATGGTTTAGGTCCAATCCGGAAAGATATAAATGTAATTTATGATTTAGCTACTCATGACATATCTATCATTTTATTTCTAATGGAGAAAATGCCGATAGCAGTATCAGCAGTCGGTACAAGTTGCTTTAAAAATGGAATTGAAGATGTTGCATTTATACATTTGGAGTTTGCCGAAAAATTATTTGTATCCATTCAGGTTTCCTGGCTGGATCCTATTAAAGAAAGAAAATTAAGAATTGTAGGCTCTAAAAAGATGCTACTTTTTAATGATCTTTCCGTTGATGAAAAATTAAAAATCTATAAAACAGGCGAAAGTTATTTAAATTTTAATGGTGATTTCGGAAGTTTCCAATCTACCATAAAAGATGGTGACATTCTGATTCCTAATATTTTTTTTGAAGAACCATTAGTTGTTCAATTTAATCACTTCATGGATTGTATTGCAAATAATCAACAACCAGATACAGATTTAACGAGTGCAAAAAGAGTAGTAAAAATATTGGAAGCATTGAATCATTCTTTAAAAAATAACGGTGAAAGAATTAGACTTTAGTCATATCTCACTTTCATTAATTATTCCTGTTTATAATGAGGAAAAATCTGTACAGGTAGCTATAGATTCAAACCTGAAAGCATTAAAAAAATACTTAACGAACTATGAACTTATCATAGTAAATGATGGCTCAGTTGATAACAGCCAATCACTTATTAATGATTATATTAAAGGAAAAGAGAATTTCATTACTATTGAAAAACAAAAAAATCAAGGAATTGGAAGTGCAATAAGAGTAGGAATAGAAAAAGCAAAATATGATTATGTGTTACCAGTTCCAGTTGATTGTCCATTAGATGATAATACATTATATCTTTTTTTATGCAATTTAGAAAATGTTGATGTATTAGTAGGATACAGACCCAAAAGAGTTGGATATTCATTGAGAATGAAACTAAACTCTTACGTATTTCACAAATTAATATCTTGGCTTTTTAAAATAAACTTAAAAGATTATAACTGGATTCATTTGTATAAGCGAAAAATATTTTTTGAAGAAGGTATTAAAATTTCGTCAAATGGCATCATGATGTTGGCAGAAGTATTAATCAAATCATCCAGAAAAAACAGGTCTCTTAAAGAGATTGAAATTGTACAACGAGAACGACTCACTGGAACAGCTACAGCATCTAAACTTATAACAGTAATAAAAACAATCAAAGAAATTGTCTTATTGTATAAAGAGATAAGAAATAAAAGCTTTATATAAAATGAATAACAAAGATTATATATGGATGGATTAAAAATGATTGTACGATTTTATTCTTTGCCTTTCATTATTATACAACTGATAAATTTATTATTTTTCATTTTATTTAATAGCTATTTCGAAGAGTATGAAACCTATATTTCCTCAGCCATAGAAGGAATTTATACAAAACCAGCTGTCTTGGGTTGGGATTCTGATACTCATTTTTTATTAATTTATATTTATAGCTGGCTCGCAAAAATGACCAACGATTATAATATCTATGGTATCATTTTATTTTTTAATAATTGGTGCAGTCTTACTTTTTTAGGATGCATTCTCTATAGAATTCTAAGAATAAATATTTCTAATAGTAAGTTGTTTATTTTTATTCTTTTGTATAGCATAGTTTGTGTAGATAATATGTTGAACTTAAATAGTGTGCGCATTGCTTTTGTTTATACAGCCGCTGTCTTAGGTTATATGGAATCCATGCGTTTTGAGAATAAATTCATAAGCAAGAAAAAGTGGTTTTGTTTATCAATGATTGTTATTTATGCAGGATTAATTAGGTTTGAATCTGTCCTGATGTTTTCGATAATTTATGTTATTATTCTACTTATACATAAACGATTTTATAAGTTAGCACTAGTTCCAGTCTTTATTAGTGGAAGCATTTATTTAGGATATAATTTAACTGTAGCAAATTTTTCCAGTGAAGAAAAAAAAGTATTTATTTATAAAGAAAGAGAAATTTTTGATAGATATAATATTGACTATAATAAGCTTTCTGCTCTACAAAAATTAGATGTAGATGCAATTATGAATTATTGTATAACAGATAAAGAACACTTTACATTAAGTTTTTATGATTCCATCAGTAGAAATCATCCTAAAAATGGATATCTAAATGTGTTTAATGGATTTAATTATGATTCTCTAGGAAATACATGGATGATAACAAAAAACAATTTTTATGCTGCACGATTCTTTTTTATTTTCTTCTGGATTTCAGGATTATTTATTTTATTTAAAAAACTTCCAAATAGAAAGCGATATTTCTTAATCTATTTGTTTTTAGCTTTATTGCCTCTGCTCTTATGCTTTTATACAGTAGTGCCATTAAGATTCTTAATTCCTTTTCTTTCATTGTCCGGATGTCTGAATGTGTTTATATTTATTAAATACACTGAAAAAATTAAAACTATTTTATGGTTCTGTTTAATTATTCTGTCATTTATTTTTTCAGATATATATAAAGCTAAAAAACAATATGAAGATAAATCAAAAAAGTATAATGATTTTTCAAACAAATTATTATTGCTCGATAAAAACCAGCATTCTTTAAATCCTATTGTTATAAATAGTATTTTTCCTGTCAACTATTTTCCGGTAAAACCATTGGAGAAATTAACCAAACAACATGCTGTATTTTTAAATTCCTATCTTTTAAGTGCGGATGATTACCAGATTCAGACATGGAAAGAACTCTGTCATTGCAATACTTTTTCACTGAAAGAAAGAGTTGATTATATTGTAGCAAACCAGAATTTGTTTTTGATTGATGATAAGGCTTTTGATTTTATGAAAGTATATTTTGAAAAAAAGTATCATCTTCATTTACAAAAAACTGTTCTAAAGGATTTTGATAGAGATTTAAAGGTCTGTAGATTAAGTTATGTTTCAGAAAATAAATAAATAATTTAATGAATTCTTAAATACAGAAAATTAATTTATACACAAGAAAAAGATGAATAGTATAAAGAAAATATCGAATTTTTATCTTAAGCCATTAATTGTTATACAGCTATTAAATCTTGTGTTTTTCATTGTATTAGGTTCATATTTGGAAGAATGGGAAGGTTTTTTTTCTACTGCGATTGAAGGAATTTTTACTAAGCCTGCAACCCGAGGTTGGGACACAGATACTCATTTTTTATTACTTTATATTTATAGCTGGCTTGCTAATTTTACCAGTGATTACAATGTTTATGGTTTTATTTTAATATTTAATAATTTATTTAGTCTTACTTTTTTAGGGTGTGTGATATTTAGAATTTTAAGAGTAAATCTTTCAAATAGTAGTTTTCTTCTATTTATTGTAATATATAGTATAGTTAGTATTGATAATCTTGTTAATTTAAATAGCACTCGAAATGCTTTTATTTTAATTACTGCAATCTTGGGTTATATTGAATCCAGACGATATCAAAAATCGTCAATAAAAAAAACAGAATGGTGTTTTTTATCTTTTTTTATTATTTATGCGGGTCTTATCAGATTCGAATCAGTATTTCTGTTTTCAATAATATACATTACCCTACTTTTTATTCATAAAAAATTTTATAAGTTAGCCCTTATTCCTGTTTTTATCAGTGGTGGCATACTATTGTTATTTAATTTAACTTCTGCACAATTTTCAAGTGATGAAAAAAAAGTATTGATTTATAAAGAAAGAGAAATTTTCGACAGGAATAATGTGGACTATGAGAGACTTTCAATTCTCCAAAAATTAGATGTGGATGCTATTACAGAATATTGTATAACAGATAAAGAACATTTCAACGTTGGTTTTTATGATTCAATTAGTAGAACTGATTCTGAAAATGGTGTATTTAGTTCTTTAAATGGGTTTACTTACGTCTCTTTTTTAATTACCTATATTACTTCACTTAAAGATATATATGCAGCTCGATATTTCTTTTATTTTTTTTGGATTTCGGGTTTATTTGTTTTGTTTATAAAGCATCCTGACAGAAAAAAAGCATATAATATTCAGTTTCTATTTCTGCTAGTTTTTCCATTTCTCTTATGTTTATACACCACAATACCACTACGGTTTTTAATTCCATTTCTATCTGTTGCAGGCTGCCTTAATGTGTTCATTTTTTTAAAACATAGTAAAGAAACTAAAGCCATTTTGTGGTGCTCTTCACTTTTGTTTTTGTTGATTTTCTCGTATGAGTTTAATCTTAAAAATGAATATGAAGAGAAGGTAAAAAAATATTCTGATTTTACAAATAAATTATTTTTACTAGATCAAAAATATCCAGCTAGTGAGCCCATTGTCATTAACAGCGTTTTTCCAATTAATTATTTTCCAGTAAAACCATTTGAAAAATTAACCAAACAACATGCCGTTTTTTTAAATTTCTATCTTTTCAGTGCAGATGATTACCAGATTCAAACATGGAAAGAACTCTGTCATTGTAATACTTTTTCGCTGAAAGAGAGAGTAGATTATGTAGTAGCACATCAGAATTTATTCCTGATAGATGATGATGCTTATGGTTTTATGGAAAATTATTTTTCTGTAAAGTATCATGTTCAATTAGAAAGAACGATAATAAAAGATTTTGATGAAAATTTAAGAGCATGTAGATTAAATTATGGTAGAAGTGTAAGTAATTAGTATTTTATTTAATGCTTATCATAAAAATAAAATTTTCAATTTTCTTCGGCATATATTTCTAATCTGTTGAATTCAATATTTAGATTTTTATCTTTGGGTACTTTTATTTGCATCTCAATTTTGCTTTTATCTACTTTCAGAAGTGAATCTATATAAGGTGTTTTGCTGTCTGTTTTATATAAAGCAATCTTAATATCTTTTAATGCATTTTCATATTTTCCTGCCTTCATATATAATCTGCTTCTGCAAAGGTAGTATGGCCAAGGATTATTAAACCATATATCAGTACCTAATTTATCAGCTCTATCTAAACATGCCAATGCCTTTTTGGTTTCACCTCTTCCTTCATATTGTAGTGCCAGCTTGTACAGAAATTCTTCCGATGGATAATATTTAGCATTATTCTCAAACATTGTTATCTGGTTTCTGAAAGTTGGCAGATGTATTTTAAAAAGAATAACAAGCAATAAGAAGTAACTAATTATGAAACTGATTTTTAAATTTCTGTTTTTTATTATTGCATCAATAACCAATCCTATGTATAAGATAATACCTAACGGTGTGTGATAAAAGTAACGGTTGGAGACCAGCATCGGTAAGTCACCAAAAGGATAAAACATTAAATTCAGCATCGGTAAGATGGTTATTGTATAAAAACCTAAAGCAAAAAACAGCGTATTTTGTTTTTTTATGTAATGATAAATCATTAAACCTATCAATATGCAGCTTGAAGCAGACATAATAAAATAATGCATAGGTAAAGGAAAATTCTCCGAAGGTGCAGGATAAAATACAACCAGTGGAAAAGGAAATAAACTTTTTATCCAGTAAAAAGAATAACTATATCCTGCAAGAATGAGGTGTTCAAAATTCGAATAACTGAAATTCCGTATCAGGTAACTTTTGTCATTTGCTAATGTATTCAGATACCAGAAGAGCACTACAAAGGGTAGCATCGGCAATATATGTCCTGCAATAGTTTTAATCTTAATAGCATCTCTGTTCTCGTGAATATATAAAAGTATAAACACGCCAGGCATCGTAATAGCAGTTGTCTTTGCTAATGTTGATATTATCCAAAATAACAGAGAAAAAACATATAGCAGTATTTTATTTTTTTTTAATTCTGGACTTAAGTATAGTTTATAACATATCAGAGATGCCATAAAATAAGTATAAAACAAACCTTGTTTTCTACAGGAAGCCCAGGCAATAGATTCAATATTTATTGGTTGGATAAGAAAAATCATAGCGACTGCAAAAGCAATCCACCTTCTTTTTATCAATAGATTTATAAAAATAAACAGCAATAACCCGGACGTAATATGTAATAATAGATTATGCAACTTTATCATCACCGGATTCATGCCAAACAGAATGTAATCAATAGAATAACTTACATAGGTAATAGGCATATAATGTAAGTCTGTTGTGTCATGAAAAAACAAATAAGTTAACCCATTTTTCAATCCATATGCAGAAATCATCTGAATACTTTTATTGCTTATTACTAGCCAGTCATCATCTAATTCATAAAGCCAATCGTATAATAATGCAGGATAATACAATACAAAAGGTACAGATACCAAGAGCACAAGCATAATAAACAGTTGCTTTTTTTCTTGAATAGTATTATATTTTTGCATCATAAAAAGAGTAAGAATTTTTCAAAAGTAGCCAGAATTTATTTAAATTAATAAATTAAACAGGAATGATTTTTTATCACTGAAGGTTCTGTCATTATAAATATGCTGATACTGTAATAATATTTTTATAATTGAATTCAAGGCTTCATCGAAGTACTACTTTGAATTAATATTTCTATATTTTTTTTATCCAGGAGCAACACTGAATCATCAGCCGGTGTTTTGTACTGCTTTTTTTGCAATGCGGTATTTATATCTTCTAATGCTTTATCATACTTAGCAGATTTTAGGTATAAGTTACTTCTTTTCTGATAATAGGACCAAGGATAATTTATCCAGATATCTGTTCCTAATGTGTCTGCCTTATTTAAATTAAGTAGTGCATTTTTTGTTTCTCCTGAATCGTCATATACCATTGCCAGTTTGTATAAAATATCTTCTGACGGATAATATTTTGCAGCATTTTCCAGCATGGTAATCTGGTTTTTCCAAACTGGCAAGTTCACTTTAAAAAGAACACCTAATAAAACAAAGTATAAACTTGCGATAATAATTTTTTTAGTTCTGTTTCTTACCGTATAATGAACAACTAAGACAATATATAGAAGAATGCCTAACGATGTATGATAGAAATACCTGTTGGATACTAACATAGGAAGATCACCTAATGGATAATACATTAAATTCAACATAGGTAATATTGTTAAGGTATAAAATCCAAGAGCAAAAAACAATGTATTTTGCCTTTTCAGAAAATGATAAATCATCAGAAGAATTAAAAGGCAACTGCCAGCAAACATAATAAAATAAGCTATTGGCTGATGTGGCAAATGTTCTGATGGAGCAGGATAGAAATAAACAAGAGGAAATGGAAATAAAGCTTTTACCCAATAAAAACAATAAGTATATCCCGCAAAAATCAGATGATCAAAATTACTGTAACTAAAATTCCGAACCAAAAAATTTCTTGCATTTGCAATCTCATTTAGGTGTACAAAAAGCAGTAGCAATGGCAACATTGGCAATATATGTTTTACCATAGTCTTGCTTCTAAAAGTGTCTCTTTTTTCGTGAATATATAATAACACAAAAACTGCAGGCATAACAATAGCGGATGCTTTTGCAAGTGTAGATAATATCCAAAATACGATGGACAGAAAATAGAGCCAGTTTTTGTATTTTTTATATCGATTTTCTAGAAATATTTTATATACTATTAGAGAAGCTAGGAAATAACAAAAAAACAAAGCTTGTCTTCGACAGGAAGCCCAGGCAATAGATTCAATATTCATTGGATGTATCAGAAATAATAAGGCAACTATAAACGCTATCCATCTCTGTTTAACTAACAAATTAATAAACCAGAAAAGTAAAATACCTGAAGTAATATGTAAGAATAAATTATGTGCTTTTATTGCAGTAGCATTTAATCCAAACAAAATGTAATCTAAAGAGAGACTAAGATAAGTAATAGGATGATAGTGAAAATCTGTAGTATCCATAAAAAACAAATAGGCTAAACCCGTTTTCCAACCATATATAGAAATTATTTTTATGCTATTGTTGCTTACAACAATCCAGTCATCATCTAATTCATACAAAAAATCATAAAATAAGGAAGGCAAGTAGAATACAATAGTTACGAGTACTAAGAATGCAAGCATTATAAACACTTGCTTTTTAGATGGAATAGAATTATTTTTTATAATCATAATTGGATTAAGAATAGTCTAAAAATAGACAGAAATATTTAAATTAGCATATGATTAGCATAATTCAGGAATTTGCAGCAAAAATAATACTTGGTTTTTTTGATTACTTAGTTAGTAAGTTTACTGCAAACAAACCCATTCTAACGGAGACAGATATACCATTCTACAAAACTTTAATTGATAATCGCACTATATTTTTAAGTGAATATCTGGCTATGGCTGAAACAAAAAATATTAACGATATTAAAAATTTTTATAAAATAAAAAAAGACATAAATGAAGATGATAAATGGAAAGCAGAGCCACTTATACTATACAACTATGTATTTAAAGAAAATGCGGCGAAATGCCCAAAAACCTTTGATCTTGTAAGTCAAATTCCAGGATGTTGTGCTGCCATGTATTCTATATTAGAACCTGGAAAATATATTCCACCACATAAAGGAATCTATAAAGGAATTTACAGGTGTTTATTTACCTTACAGTTAAAAGAAGAAAATGCAGATTGCTGGATACGTGTAAATGAAGTGAAAACCCCTTTTAAAGAAGGTGAGTTGATTATTTTTGATGAAACCGCAGAGCATGAAGTCAAAAATGCATCTTCCGTAGACAGAGTTGCATTATACTTAGACATATACAGAAAATTGCCATTTCCACTCAATATCTACAATAGAGTTATATATTATATCATCCAGAAATCTCCATTCGTACAAAATATATTAAAAGAGTATAAGAAACTAGAAAATAGCACCATTGTTCCTTTTAAATCAATCAACCCAATTTTAAAGTAAATAAATAATTGAATCTGAAATTACAACGCTTTGATTATTTATTAGAAAGTATAGAATCTTCTTTCTTAATTCTTTTGGCAAAGAAACTATAAAATAGAAATGGCCTTGTAGATAAAAAAAGCAAAAAGGTAAGCATTTTAGTAGATTTAAATGCTGAAGATAAATTTGCAAATTTATAGGCAATACCAATGGAATCTGATTTATTCTCTACATAATGCCAGTAGAATGGTGGTACTATCAATTCATCTCCGGGTTCCATAAGAACTTCATACTTTCTGGCAAAGTCGCCAATTTTATGCTCTTTATTTTCTGCATTTGGAATGTACGTGCTGAAAAAGTAAGGACGACGTTCTGTTATCGCATCTAAAAAAATTCTGTCTTCTGGAGAATAAATTATCCATTTTTTTATACCGTGTATCTGAATATAAATAGTAGTAGGAAATTCATTGTGCATTGGTGTAATTGTTTCCTTGCCACCTATAAACATAAAAAAAGTTTCACCAAAAGAAAATTTCTTTTTAAAACTTCTTAACCAATTGAGGTCAAGGTCTTCTTGAATGCTTTTTTCTTTTTGTGCTAGTCCAGATAATTTTAAATATTTACGACTTCCTTTCTCTAATTCTTCTAAATACTCTTTTAAAAGAATAGTTTCTGCCTGTTGTGGTGCATTTGGATCTACAATGCCTTTAGTTGTATTTATCTCTACTGCTCTGTCACCATAAGTTTCTTTAAAATAATTTAGGTTCCATTTTTTGTAAGCAGGCCAGTCTTTCGCTAACCCTTTATATAAAAGATGTTGATTTGGATTTTTTATAACTTCGGTGCCGACTATTTCATTCGTTTGCAAATTTGTATCGATTTTTTTTTCAATAAGATCATTATAAATTTCATCCATTAATTTCTTTTTTGCGCTGTTTGGTTTATTAAAAAAATCAGCACCTAAAAAGTGTTCGGTGAAAAATAATAGGTTGTATTTTAACCAGTGATTACATTTTAAAAAAGAAGGTTTCATTTACGGAGTTTTTAATTTAATGCATCTTTTTTAACAACTTTATATAGGTTAAGTACTAAATAGTACAATTTGCCTATTTTAGAGCGCAAAATAAATTTTTTTACCTGCACAATAATACTTAATTTTAATTACTTTAGTAAAAAGACTTAAGTTTTTAATAGAATTTTATGAATATATCTTTTGTCTCTTCAGGATCTGAGCAATTAGCCATTACTTTATTGGCGAATATGGCTAAACAAAGAGGTCATCAGGTAGATCTTGCTTTTAGTGCCGCTTTATTTAAAGATTTTAAAATAAAATTTCTGGTTAATTTATTTGATGATACCAACTTAGTAATAGATAAGTTAAAAATGCAAGAACCGGATATTGTTGCCTTTTCTTGTTTAACACAATCCTACCAATGGATGTTAGGTATTGCAAGAGAAATTAAGAAAATTTATCCTGATGTAATTACCATTTTTGGTGGTGTACATGTTTCGGCTGTACCAGAAGTTGCATTAAAAAACAAAGAAGTAGATTATGTGGTCGTTGGTGAAGGAGAAGATGCCTTTTTCGATATTATAAGCGCAATTGAAGAAAATGATTTTTATAGAACTATACCTAATACAAGATATATAAATCCAGACGGAAAAATTGTAAGAGGAGATCAAAAGGGATTTAAACAGGAATTAGATACATTGCCTTTTTTTACCAAAGAATTGTGGGAAAAAGATACCATAGTAACAGATAATTTTATTACCATGGCATCCAGAGGTTGTCCGTACAGATGTACATTTTGTTTCAATAATTTTTTTGCTGATTTACCTGATAATACTAAAACTAAAGGCAAGTATGTGAGAACACGTAGCGTAGATCATGTCATAAATGAACTCTTATTCAGTAAGAATTTATTAAAGAATATAAAGTATATAGATTTTCAAGATGATATATTTACGGTGAATAAACCTTGGTTACAAGAATTTTTAATAAGATATAAAGCAGAAATTAATATTCCTTTTCAATGTTTGACACATCCAAAATATATAGATGATGAAGTAGCAGGTTGGCTGAAAGATGCAGGCTGTGTATGGACACAAATTGGGATTCAAACAATGGACGATGAATTCAAAAATGGAAGTTTGAGGAGATATGAAAAATCTAGTCATATAGAAAAGGCGTTGTCCGCTATGTTGAAAGTTGGGTTAAAAGTAAAGGCTGATCATATGCTGGCATTACCAGGTGAGCCATTGGAAGCACAGGAAAATGCACGGAAATTATATGCAGAAAATTGTCCAACCAGAATCCAAAGTTTTTGGACCTGCTTTTTGCCAGGTACCGAAATGTTAAAAGATGCAATAAAAGATGGCGTTGTTTCTAAAGAACAGGAAGAAAGATTAAATAATGGAATTGATTTTTTCTTTTTTAATAATCCAGATAATATAAAGGATATAAAACTGATAAAATATTATGAAAATTATCTGTTATTATTTAAATTGTATCCATTATTGCCAAGATTTATTAGAAAGAGATTGCTTTCTAATCACGTTAGTTTCATTCCATCTTCAACGAAAAGAATTTTAGGCATGTTTGTAGATTTTATAAATGCTATTGTAAATCAAAATCCTGAATTAATGGCATATATGAAGTATACTTTCTATCATTCATATATCATATTGTTTAAAAAATTTAAGAAAATTATAAATCAAAATCCGTTAGTTCCAGTTCAAAAAAACAATATTAATAGGAGAGAAAGTAAGAAGCCTGTCTATCAGAATTCTTAATATTATAAGTCTTATCTTTCAATTTAATTTTTTGGTCAAACTGATTTTATTTATTGTAAAAAAAGTTCTCCGCAAGTAATGATGAAAACCTTACAATTTTACCTAAAGCCTTTAATTGCAATAACGCTTATAAATCTGCTTTTTTTTTATTTTTTTGGAATATACTTCGATACCTATGAAGGAATGATAAGCAGTATTCTTCAGTGTACCTATTCCGCATCTATAACAAATTGGTGGGATTCAAATATTCATTTCTTATTGCTATACGTTTACGAACAAATATCACTTTTGATACCTGAATACAATGTTTATGGAGTCATATTGATTTTTTATAATTTTTCTTCACTTACACTTTTAGGGTTAATCTTGTACAGAATTTTAGTGGTGAATTTAGAAGTAAAGAATTTATCATTTTTTTTGCTTTTGTACGCCATTCTATCAATAGATAATTTTGTAAATATCAATACAACGAGACAAGCATTTGTATTGATAACGGCGATTCTGGTTTTTATAGAATCAAGAAGATTTGAACATAAATTAATTAATAGAAAAGAATGGCTGCTGCTTGTAATACTAATGATTTTTGCTAGTTTATTAAGGTTTGAAGCAGTTCTCCTGTTTTCATCAATTTATATAGTACTGTTATTAATTTACAGACGATTAATTTTTTCGTCATTGTTGTCATTCCTGATTAGTGGTATAATCTTTATTATTTTTACTTTTCTAATATCAAATTATTCTTCAGAGGCAAAAAAAGTATTTACATATAAGGAAAAAGAAATTATTGTCAGAAATAATATAGATATTAATCGCTTGTCAGAAAAACAATTATTGGAAATTCAGTTACTTAAAGATTACTATATCGCAGATGAAATTCATTACAAACTAAGTTTCTATGATGCTATCAGTAAATACCCTTTCACCAATGGAATCCTTAGTATTTTTGATGGTATAAGATTGGATTATTTTTTGAATACACTTAAAATGTCACAGACAGATATTGTTGCATCGTGGTGTTATATCTTGTTTTACTTTTTATCAGGTATATTGCTGCTGTTTAAGAATAAATTTAAGAAAAGGCAGTTTTTATATCATTACACTTTTTTGTTCAGTATGCCGTTTCTTCTTTGTTTGCATTCAATAGTACCATTACGATTTCTGATTCCTTTTTTCTCAATCGCTGGATGTCTTAACATAATTATTTATTTTAATTTATTTTATTTTGACAAGCGTATTATGATGGCCTGTTTATTGTTTTGCTTATTGCTTATCTACAACGCATACAATACTAAAAAGAAGTATCAGTATGCAGAAAGAAAATATATAGAAGTAACAAAAAAACTATTGAATCTTGATAATAAGCAACATGCTTTAAATCCAATCATCATTTATCAAAATTTTCCAAATAATTATTTTCCAGTACAACCACATTTGAAATTGCAAAAACAACATGCATTATTTTTTAATTTTTATTTATTTAGTTCGGATGAACAATATGTAAAAGGATGGTCTCAGGTTTGTGATTGTAATTCTTTGTCTATGAAAGAAAAAATGGATTATATGGTCAAAAATCAGAATCTATTTTTAGTAGACGAGAAAACATTTGATTTCCTTAAAACTTATTTTCTTACGATTTATAATACTCGGCTAACCAAGACAACTATTAGTGATTTTGATAAAAAACTTATTGTTTGTAAAGTAAACTATGAATAGATTGTCTTTTAATTATTTTAACCCATTGTGCGGTTTAGATAATATATTTTTGCAAAAAAAAATGTCAAAAGGTATAGTTTTGCAGATTGCAAAGAAGCGTAGGCTGTCAAAAATCGCCAGCAAAGCGTTGGCATTGAAGTTTAGCGCGTTATTTTTGACTTGAAATACAAAGTATTCACGAACACAATTATAATATAATATTTGAGTAATTTTTTGTTTCTTTTTTTATCAAGAAAAAAAGATAGGCAAAGTACAAGAAAAAAAGATAAATAGTATCAGAAATAGAAAATTAAATCGCACAACAGGTTTATTTTAATTAATATTCAACCTTACTACTTAAAGATTCTTTGTTATTTATCAATAACATTATTTATGTGTTTGCGTATTTTTTGTCTAAAATTTCTTTATTTTTACAATATAGATAATATGTATTTTAACATTCCATATACTTGCAACGAAAGTCACGATAATATTAAAAATCTGATTGAGCATCCAGAATTAGTGAATGAAGGTGTTTTTATCGGAAAATGCAAATTATGGTTCGAAGATAACTATCCAGGTTATACAGCATTTATTACTACTTCAGCTACAAGAGCACTGGAATTAATAGCAGTAAGTTTAAATTTATCTTCAGAAGATGAAATTATTTTATCACCATTTACATATGTTGGTGTTGGAAACGCTTTTTCTAATTATGGTGCAAAATTGGTATATGTAGATATTGAAAAGCAAACGATGAATATCGATGCGTCACTTATTGAAGCTGCTATTACGAAACAAACAAAAGCTGTTATTGCTATGCACTATGCTGCAATTCCTTGCGAATTGGAAAAAATAAAAAGCATTTGTAAGAAGTATAATCTGATACTCATTGAAGACAATGCGCAAGGAATGCAGGCATTTTACAATAACCAACGATTAGGAAGCTTCGGTGATTTTTCTTGTTTTAGTTTTGATATACTTAAGAATATATCCTGTAACGAAGGAGGTGTTTTGTTGTGTAAAAATGAATGGTTAGACGCCGTTGATATAGCTTATAGCATTGGAACAAATAAAACTGCATTTTCAAAAGGCTTGGTCGATAAGTATGAATGGATTAGTAAAGGTTCAAAATTTGGAATGTCAGAATATACTGCAGCTGTGTTATATCCATTACTGGAAAAAAGTGCAATAATAACTGAAGAAAGAAAAAAAATATGGCTTTCGTTATATGATAAAATTAAAAATGAAGAACAGCTAAGAAAATTTATTCCACAGATAATGTTAAGTACTGACCACAATGGACATATTGCCTATCTTATGTTCGAGAATCAACCACAACGATATAATGTAATGAATTATTTAAATAATAATGGTATTCCTTGTTCCTTTCATTATGTTCCATTAGATGATTCTGTAAACGGAAGAAAGAATACAGCAAACAAAAATGTTTGTGAAATATCATTACAACAAAGCAACTGTTTATTGCGATTACCTATGCATAATTATCTTACGGAGATTGAACAATCAAAAATAGTAACAATTTTAATGGAAGCTATTCAAAAAAATAGCTAGGTTTTTTGTGGAGTTTTATGTGTATAAAACTGTGCTTTTCCTTGTGCAATGGTTTCTGATACAGGATTAATCTTTTTTCTATATTGACTTTGTATCCACAGTTGTATATATTGTACTAATTGTCTAGGAGAAACATCGTGGTATTTTATTAAATAGTATAAATAATATAATCCAAAAACACCATCCAGTATTTTTTTAGACCATGTTTGCCTAGCAAGCCAGACTAAAGGTCTTTTTAGAATTGGAAAAGCAACAGTTAAGCCAAAGATTCTTTGAATGTTTATTACTTTCTGTAATTCAACGTCATTATTATTATATCTATCATAAAAAGAAAAGCCTAAATCATCTGCAACAGTTTCTGTAAAATATTTATGTTCAACACCATAATCTTTAAGTTTAGTTTCTGCATAAGGCTGATAAACATAGCAGTTCGCATATTCAGGTTTTAAGAGAATATTTAATTCCAATGTTTCTAAGGCCATTTCATACGTTTCACCAGGAAGCCCAATCATATTCATGCTAACATATCTAATTCCGTATTTTCTGGATAGCTCGGCAGATTTGATGATATCACTATTTTTAACTTCTCTACTTAAAACTGTATTTCTATATTCTTCGTTACCACATTCCACCGCTAACCCGAGAATAGAATGATTGGTTTTACTCAATTCTGCAACATACTTTTCGTCTACAAATCGTTCAATGCGTATTGCACCAGCCCATTTTATTTTAGGTTCAATGGAAGATAATTTTCCGAGTATATCTAATGTACGTGTTCTGTTATTACCAAAATGATCTTCCACAAAATGTACGATGGATTTCTTAGGAGAAAATGCAATACATTCATTCAATTCTAAAATAATATTTTCAGCACTACGTTGTCGTACAAATTTCCCAAGTCCATCAAAAATTTCTTTTGCTTTTGGAATAAAACAATAAGCACAAGTATATGGACAACCTCTACTGCCTAAAATAGGTAACATATTTCTGTCTTCTATACTTGGATATTTCCAATACATCTGTCTGTCAGGAAATGGAAGACTATCTAAATCATCAATCAACTTTGACATTGGAGTTTTAATAATATTTCCTTTTTCATCTTTAAACCATAGTCCTACAATCTTAGTGTCAATACAGCCATTATCAATGGAATCACATAACTCTTTCATCGCTATTTCACCTTCACCTGTGCAGATAATATCTATGGAATCCCATTTTATTACAGCCGTTGGACTGGAATAAACATGAACGCCACCAAAAACTATAGGAATATGACCAAATTTCTTTTTAATTTCTCTAGACAAACTCAAAGCCCATTTAAAACTACCAGATAAAGTAGAAAACCCTATAAGGTCTGGCTTTTCTACATCAATTTTTTGAAGTATATCATTTTCTAATGATTCTATAAATACATCACAGGAATGATTGTGTTTTTTTAAATAGGCACTAATATGCATCACACCCATATATTCGTATGCAATATCTTGTATGAAAATAACCTTTGCCATAATTTTAATAAATTATTAACAATTAAAGATATAAGAATAATTGGAAATATACTTGGTTTATTTTTTATAAGTCGGATTATTTTACTAACTATTCGCCAAAATAACACTGTTCAAGTATTCAACTAAATATTTTACCTTTATCATATGGATTATTCAATAGTTATTCCAGTTTATAACAGTAGTAAAACATTACCAATTCTTCTGGATGAATTGATAGCTGTCATGAATAAGATAAATAAGGAATTTGAGTTGGTGTTTGTAGATGATTGCAGCACTGATAATAGTTGGGAAATTCTTAAATCCATTAAATCCGGTAATAAAAATATAAAAATTATCAGGCTGGCAAATAATACTGGACAATGGATGGCAACATTAGCAGGAATACGAAAATCGAAAGGAAAGCTAATCGTTACGATGGATGATGATTTGGAATATGATACAAATGACATAGAGCTACTTATTTCTGAATATCATAAAAATGATTTTTATTTAATTTATGGGATTCCAACCGAGAAAAAAAATAAAGATTTGTTTTATAAGTTATTTTTTAAAATCAGAGACCGTTTTTTGCGAATTTTCTTTGATAAAATCCAAACTGAAAGTTTCAAGATATTCAAAAGGGAAATCTATTTTAATGAAGATGGAAAAATGTTATCGCATCTTCATTTTGAAGCATATACAAAGTTTACGGTTGCAAATAGATATACAGGTCACGTTGAGGTGAATTATAGAAGCAGGTACTTTGGGAATTCAAATCATACTCTATTAATGAAGACAAGAATAATGATAAAATATGGAATAGAATATTATAAATCTCCATTTAAATATCCACTTTATTTAATGTTTCTGCTTATAATATTTTATTTTTTAGCGATCTATTTTAAGTTTAATGAGGAATTAATATTAATTGCTAAATTCTTCATTTTTATGTCTTGTCTGTTAATCATCGGAATATTGGGAAAATATTTATCCAGTCTATATTTTAAACTAAAGGGTTTACCTGAGTATGTTGTAATTGAAGAGTTTTGATATAATTAAGTACTATTTCACAGTAGTACTTTTCTTTATAGTTTCTTCTATCTTTTTTTTATCTATTTCCAAAATAGAGTCGAAATGTGGCGTTTTAAATTCTTTTTTTTGTATTGCTGTATTTATATCATTTAAAGCTTTATCATATTTTTTTGCTTTCAAGTATATATGGCTTCTTTCCTGATAGAATATCCAAATATTATTTATCCATATATTTTTTCCTAGGGCATCACCTTTCTCTAAATAATTCAGGGCCTTTTGGGTTTCGCCCTTTTTATCATGAAATATACTAAGCTTATAAAAAAAATCTTCTGACGGATAATATTTCACATCATTTTCAAATACTCTTATTTCATCTTGCCAAACAGGAAGATGCACTCTAAAGAGAAAAATAAGTAATAAAATATAACTTAAAAAGATGGTTGTTTTGATTGGAGTATTTTTTAATATTTTATTTAATATTAAAATTAAATATAACAGAATACCTAATGAGGAATGATAAAAATACCTGTTTGCAACTAGCATGGGTATATCGCCAAGTGGATAATACATTAAGTTTAGTAATGGTAAGATACTGATTGTATAATATCCTAATGCGAAAAAAAGTGCATTTTGTTTCTTAATTAAATGATAAAACATCAGGCCTATTATCAATAGACTACTAACAAACATTATTGGATAAACAGAAGGTATTGGTAAATGCTCTGAAGGAGCTGGATAGAAGACTGCCAATGGAAAAGGAAACAAACTCTTTACCCAATAATAGCTGTAACTATATCCAGCAAAAATAAGGTGTTCAAGCGTAGAATAACTGAAATCTCTGGTTAGGATATTTCTGTCATTAGCAACTTTGTTAAGGTACCAAAATAGCAAAACAAATGGCAGCATTGGTAGTATCTGTCTGGCAATAGTTTTGATTTTAATAGCATCTCTATTTTCATGAATGTACAAAATAACAAATACTCCAGGCAATGTTATTGCGGTTGCTTTTGCCATAGTAGATATGATCCACAATACAATTGATAATAGGTATAAAAATTTACTTTGTTTTCTTGACGGATTCTCCAGAAATAATTTATAGCTTATCAGAGATGCTAATAAATAAAAATAAAATAGAGACTGTTTTCTGTCAGAAGCCCACACAACAGATTCTATATTGATAGGATGAATTAAAAAAAATAATGCGACTAGGAATGCAATCCATCTTTCTTTAACTAAAAGATTTATGAAAATAAAAAGCAGGATGCCAGATAGGATATGCAATAGTAAGTTGTGCAGTTTAAATATGAATGGATTAAGTCCAAATAGAAAATAATCGATAGAATAACTAACATAAGTAACAGGCATGTAATGTAAATCTGTGGTATCATTTATAAATAAATTTATAATCCCTTGTACAGAAAAATCTTTAATAGCACTATTAGTAATAATTAGCCATTTGTCATCTAAAAGAGGCAAAAATTCGTAATATAAAGATGGATAATATAGAACGAATGGTACTAGCACCAAAACTGCTATCATGATAGTGAGCTGCTTGGTATATAGAATATGTCTTATAGGAAATGACATCCGATTTAACTTTATCAAAAGGTATCTAAAATAATTTGATTATAAATTTAATGTATAAAGATAAGTTTTCCTGTCAATTTCTTTCTGTTCAAATCTTCAGCATTTAAAGATAATTGCATAAAATAAAAAAATTGAAATGCTGCACTATAATAGTTATTAGAAATTAATTGACTTAGACTAAGATTTATTCTTTTTTATTTCATGGATAATAAATTACTTCTTTTTATAAATCATAGCTTTAAATTGCTAATTTTATTTCTAGTTGTTTGATTCCGATTACATGAAAGTGATTTTGAAATATATTTTAGCAGTCATTTTCTTCTTATTACTTTCTGAAGGAATAGTAAGATTAATAGGAATTCCACTTTTCCCAAATGCAGAACAGAGTACTGAAAGGTCTGAACCTAGTGAATATGCTGGATTCGACCCTAAGTATGGACCTTATCCAATACCAGGGAAATTTCAGGTTCTCTTTACAAATAAATGGTGTCAGGTAACGCATAATAAGGATAGTAATCGTATTACAAGACCAATTTCAGATATTATAGATTACACTAGAAAACCAAAAATTAATATTTATGGTTGCTCTTATACTTGGGGCACAGGTATAAGCGATTCATCAACTTATCCTTATCTGGTTCAGAAAGCATTCCCTTTTTACAATGTCCAAAATAAAGGTATTTTTGCTGCAGGTAATGTAATCGCTTATTTACAGATTAAAGAAGAGATACGTAGACATCAACAGCCAGCGATTGCACTTGTTGCGTATGCATCTTTCCACGATCAGCGAAATACATTTAACAGAGAATGGGCAATCCCAATAAAAGAAAGTGTCAAATCTGTAAATTACGATAATCCCACATCGCTTAATGATGCTATTAATCATATTGATACTATACAGTTGCCACATGCACTAATATTACATGATTCATTGTGTATAGAATATAAGCCACTGGCTGGAAATTTGTTTCCATTTAGTAAATATTCCGCAATCTGTAATCTTATTAATTATTACATTAATTATAGAAACGAAGAAGAAACCAAAAGTAATGAAGTTACCAGAAAGATATTTTTTGAAATAAATAAAATATGTAAGCAAAATGGAATTAGGCTAATTGTAACATGTATTGACAATGACAAGAATACATTAGGTATGCAGGATTATTTCAAGAAACAAAGTATTGAATTTTTATCATTTGGAGTAGATTGGAATGATAAGAATTATAATCTATATCCTGATGAACATCCAAATGAAAAGGCTCATGTAATTTATGCAAAGAAGATAGTTGACTATTTAGCAAAAAATCCTTGAAAAAGCAATTAACTTATTTTCAATTAATGGATTCAGCTTTTAAATAATCCTATTAAAATAGTATTAGGTTACTTTTTTATTTTCTGCATAACGCTTAGTAATGGACCTGTCATAAATGTAGTTGTAATTGCCATTAATACTAAGATGGTAAATAATTCAGGTTTAATTATTCCTAGATCATAACCGATATTTAAAATTATTAACTCTATCAAACCTCTTGTATTCATTAGTATTCCGATGGAAAATGAATCGTGCCAGTTTAACCCAGATGCTTTAGACGCCAAAGTGCTCGAAACTAGTTTTCCTGCAATCGCTAAGATTAAAATAATAAAGAATAGAAACCATAAATTTCCTGTGTTCAATAAACCAATTGAAGTGCGTAAACCTGACAACACAAAGAAAATTGGTAAAAATAGAATAACGGTTATATCGTGAATCTTTTTTATCAATTCCGATTTGTCAAATTTCTTTTCAGAGATAATGATACCTGCAATAAATGCACCAAACAATGCGTGAATACCCAATAATTCTGTGAGTATGGAAGAGAACAACACGATTGATAGCATAATTATAGTAAAATAATTTTTAATACGATGTAGTAATTTTTGTAATAAAGGCTTTATGATAAGAAACATAAAACATAAATAAAATATGATAAATACAAATCGAGTAAAAGCAGCATATAAATTTTCTGCTTCCACATAAGCAAGGATTATTGATAATATAAACCATGCAGCGCAATCGTTTATTGCAGCACAGGATAAGGAAAGATAACCAACTTTAGTTTTTTGCATTTTTTTTTCTAAAATAATTCTCGCTAAAACAGGAAATGCTGTTATAGAAAAAGCAATACCCATAAATAATGCAAATGAAAAAAAAGTGTGTTGTTCTGGTGTAAAAAAACTATAAATGTAATAGGCAACTCCATAGCCTATCATAAATGGAATCAGAATGCTTGATGTGCTGATTATAGCAATGGATTTCATTTCACCTTTTAATTCAGTTAAGTCTAGTTCTAAACCAACAATAAACATAAATAATACTAATCCAATTTGACTCATGTATTGTAAACCTTTTAAAGATTCCATTGGAAATACAAAGGCTGAGAAATCTGGATACAGAGCACCCATGATGGATGGCCCTAGTAAAATACCTGCCGCAATTTCACCAACCACTGCGGGTTGCCCAAGTTTTTTAAGTAGAAAACCCGTTACTTTTGCGACTGAAATAATTAATAATAATTGAAATAAGAATAAAATTTGTGGTTCTTTTAAACCAGCTATTATTTCATCGATAGAGTCTAAATTTGTTGTCATATTCCTTGCTTCTAATTCTATTTAGATGAAAAATATCCAAAACTAATGAGTCTATTATCTGTATTATAAATTTTAATTGTAATCAAAGTTTCATTAGATGAGATTACTGGAAAGGTAGTTATTATATTGTATTTTCCTGGAGTAATATTTTTTAATTGATTAATCTTTAAATGGAGATTTAAAAATGAATTATCTATAATAGAATTTGCATTCTTTGTTGCTATGGCAGATATTTTAGTATAGGTAGTTTTAGCATCTTCATTTTCTATTATTAATTCATCCTGATTGATTTTATTCTCAGTAGTATGACTTAAAAGTGATACGATATGAAATATATTATCAGCATCTGATGCAGTATACCCAAATTTCTGAAAGATTTCGTTTACTCGTCGATTTTCATTTCTCGCACCAAAGGCAAAGTATTTTAATTTTTTTTCTATACAGAATCTTCTGATATATTCCTGCATATCAAAAAAGTAACCACCATTTCGATAGGGTTCAACAATGCCGCCAATATGCGACTCGAGTCTGTCATCAATAATATTCAGTGCAAAAAATCCAACATAATTTTCTTTGTCTCTTATAAACATAATGGTATTGTTTGGAAAATCCTTCTGAAGGTTATGATTCTTGTAAAACTCAAACACACATAGAATTTCCTGCTCTTTTGTAACCAGCTGATTTAAAAACGGTGTTCTGTAATAGCCGATAGGATAGGTGCCCCAAGTTCCAATTAGCAATTGAAGTAATAAACCATCTTGTGTGCCATCATATTTTTCATATTGAAGATCTTTATGCAGAAATGTTCCTTCAGCCAAATCAGCAATTCTCGTTTTATATCGAATGATACTTCCAGAATAATAATAAGGTAAGCCAGTTCTTTCTAATTTTACAACTGCATCTTCATCACTGGCTGGTACAGTGAGCCGGCAAATATCGTATTCTTCTTTTAAGATTTGTTCTGATAGAGATAGTTCATCAAAGTTACTGGCAACACATCTGCCAACTTTAATGTTTAATAAATTAGTTTCATTTGCTGAAAAACTGACATTAGTTTCTTCTGATGACATTTTTTATAAATTATTTACCAAATTTAGAAAAAATACATAGTTTAAATTAATAAAACCAACTAATTTTATTATTTTTTCATGCTTGTTTTCTTATCTGTTTTGAGTCAAAAATGATACATTTACATAATTATGATGCAGAATAATAATTCTATAGTTAGCCTTTCTGATATAAGAGAATTATCCATATTAAAGACATGGAAAAGTATTTTAATCATTCTTGTAGAATGGTTGATTATAATAGCTTGTGTTTTTGCTCATAAAATGTATTCAAATATCGTTATGTACTTCATGGTTTGGTTTATAATTTCCACCAGACTATATGCCATGTATAGTTTAATTCACGAAGCTATACATTATTCTATTAGCAGAAACAAAGTGTTGAATGATGGTATTGCACAATTTTTTTTAGGAATTCCGTTGTTTATTTCCATAACAGAAATCCGAAAGGCACACTTGGCACATCATAAATATTTGCAAACAGAAAACGATCCGGAAATGAAACATTTGTTATATAATGAATTTCAATTTCCTAAAACTAAAACACAAATAGCAGCATTATTTTTTTTAGATATTAGTGGAATTAATTTTGTGTATTACAAATTGTTAAAATTATTTAGTTGGTTGTTGAATTTTGATTTAAACAAACTTAAAGATGCAGTTAAAATTATTTTGTTTGCTATAGTTTTTGTAGTTGCTTATTATAATAATTTTTTAATAGATTTAATGCTGTATTGGTTGATTCCTTTTGCAACGCTATATCAATTATTAAACAGAATTAGGTTGTCGACGGAACATTTTAATATCGATGAAACGAATGCTTTCAAAACAAGGTCAGTTATTCCATCTTTTATGGAAAAATGTATTTTTTCACCACATAATTTAGGATACCATTTGGAACATCATTTATATCCAGGAATTCCGTTTTATAATTTGCCTAAATTGCACGATAAATTAATTAATGATTCAGATTATGTTAAAAATGCAATAGTTGAATCGAGTTATACAGAAGTTTTAAAAGATTTTATAAAATAAGATGAATATCAATAATCATATCAATTCTTTAGATAAAGAAGCATTTCTACAGGAGTTTACAGCAAACGGTTATGTAATAGTAGAAGGTATTTATTCCAATGAATTTTTGAGTGAATTAATGCCTGAATTAGAGATGGCAAAAGTGAAAGAAGCAATTATCAATCTTGCAAATAATCAAAAGGCAGACGGCACTTTACTGGCTTGTCCGATTTATGGCGGTAAGTTTTTAGACGTGCTCGAAAATAAAAAATTCTTCGAGCCATTCAACTGGATATTAGGTGATACTTGTATAATTTGGGTGTATACTTCGTCATCGTTAGCACCAAATAGTATTAATTCTACATCTCGTATTCATGTAGATAGGCCGCATTTTATTCCAAATTATAATGAAGGTGTTGGTAGTTTAATTTTGTTAGATGATTTTACAGAAGAAAATGGCGCTACTTGGTTTTTACCTGGTTCACATAATACAGCAGTAGAACCAGATGAAGATTATTTTTATAATAATGCCAAACGACTGATTGCACCAAAAGGTTCTGTTTTTTATTTTAATTTACGATTATGGCATGCTGGCGGAATGAATACGACAAATAAAAGTCGTAATGCATTAGGTATTGGAATGATTAGGCCATATTACAAGCAAAGAATTGATTTACCTCGTGCTTTGGAACATATCGATACTTCTAATTTATCAAATATGACGAAACAAAAATTAGGTTTCTTTTCTCAACCACCAATATCCTTAGAAGAGTTTTATGATAATGGCAAAGGAAAGATAAAGCATCAGCCTTCTGAATGGGAAAAACCAATGAAGTAAATCAGCGCGCCTGGTAGGCTTGTTTGTTTGATTTTTCTAAAATAGCATCATGATTATTTTCTGCTTTAGACATAATGGCTAAAAAATCATAGTGAGCATTCCATAACTCACTCACACTTTTATAATCATGATATGGATAGTTATATTTCGCACATAAATTTTTCACAATAGGAATCATCTTTTGTAAATTTTCTACTGGTATGAATGGTATTAAATGATGCTCTATTTGTACATTAAATCCACCAGTGTACCAATTCCAAAATTTGCTATCTGAACAGAAATTAGTAGTGTTATGACAGGCATAATAGGCAAATTTATTCTTGTACTCATCAGGTATCTGCTGAATTACTTGTGGTACAAAATGATTGATTGCAGAACCTACATATATTCCATAAAACAATATACATTGATACACAAAATAAAGAGTGATATGCCATAGCAATCCATTGTTTGTCAATAGAGTTGGAATAACAATAAAATATACTATTGTCATAAATAGCGATAGGTTATGTTTTAGTGTTATTTTGCGATTATGATTAGTCCAGAAGTTAGATTTTATGCCACCAATGGTAGTGATAATATTGGCATAAAATGGATAAATATATTTGGCCAATTTATGTTGATGTTTATGAAAATAATTTGGTGTGACATTTCCTGAATATCGAATGAATGATGCAAAAGCGGCTACTTCAAAATCATATTCAGGGTCACCAATTTTTATATGATGACTATTGTGTTCGTATCGCAATCCAGATTGTGTAATAAAAGGCCAAAAAACTGGCCATGTAATATCTAATAATATTTTTAGTAATTTATTCTTTGGAAAATTTCTGTGTGTGGCTTCATGTCCAATCAACCCAAATAATGAAGTGCCGATAATGGCTTGTAATGCAACAAAGATTATAGAGATCCACCAGGCAATATTTCCATAGAGTGCCAGTACTGAAAGACCGAAAAATATAGTAAGATTTATTAATCGAAACCAGAAAAATTTATTTTGGAAAGCATTTGGTATTTTGTACAATTTTGCTTTGTAAGATTGATCGACTAATTCCATAAAAAATGGCTCATCAAAATCATTTATATTTATATGTTCTTCTAAAGGTAATATGCCAATTTTTAGATTTTCTAGCCGTTTTATTACAGTTGGATTTTTGCCATGTTTTCCAATAAAATAACTAGTGGCATCTTCACCAGCTCTAGATAATAATATTTCACTTCCGCCAGGATGCTGTTTGATAAAACCAGTGAAGTCGTAAACATTGTTTTGGATAATTAACCAACAATCATTTATTGAATTATGTTGAAGAATTTCAACTCTGGAAATAATATTTGTATCAATGGTTGACATTTTTTAATTAACGTAGTATTTTATGTTGCAATTTAAGGCGCTGAAATGAATTTGTTTGAATACTATTCAATTTATTTATTCTTTAACCAAGCAATATAGCTATAAAAACCAAAAGGATAAGTGTAATTCGAAATTTCATTGCCTTTTAAATCATAAAGGTATACTTGTGGATATTTATATTTTTCAAAATAACTGACAGCTGCCTTAGCATCTGACTTACTCATCCTTTGCATAATACCTGCTATCGGAATATTAAAGCCAACATTGACTAGAACAAAATCATCCAGTACACTAATACTACCCATTGCGATAGTATTAATATCATATACTTTCTCAAATACAACTTCTAAAGAATTATCGGCATCGTTAATTTTAAAGACTCTAGCTAGTGCTGGTCTGAATGGATTAATTGAATCACCAGCGGAACCATTTTCAAAATAGCTAAAATAACCTTTAAATGGACCTGATTCTATCCTATTTAGATGATGCGTATAATAAGGATTACTTAGATTTCCAATGCCATTTATTTTGGAGAATGAATGTCCATTATTGCCCCAATACCAGTCTATATTGTGTGTCTTTAAATCAATTTGTAAAAATCCTGAAAAAGCACAATTTATTAGCAACTTATTATTTTCTGTTTTTTGTATCCAATTCCAATGATAGATATCTAAAATCTTATTGTAAATTCCGTCAGATTCAAATAGTTCAGGAACTAACATGGAATCGGGTACAATAGTTGACGTAGAAAATAGAAATGATTTTTTGTTGGTGGTAGAATTCCACTCATAGAAATCAAAATCTATAATACTGGTATCTATTCCGAAAAGCATTTTTCTTCTGTCGTAGTCAGCTACTGAAAAATAGTATAAACTATCACCTTCATTAATAATACAATGTCTGTCAAGATTGGCATCTATATCTTTTCCTATAGATAATTCTATTACGTTACTACTATTATATTTTTTAGAGATTATTTTAAAATTGTCCAGATACATATAGCCTTTACTATCATTGCTTTGTGGCTGCATCCAGATAGAAGTTAAAATTGATTTTTCAGATTTTTCAGAATTATTTTTTTTAACCAGCACTTCTTCACTTGTTTTTCCATAAATACTGTTTGTTAGAATATAAGATTTTTCATGTTCTTTACCTTTAGTGGAATCAAAGAGACCAGGTGTTAAAAAATCAAAAAGATTGTAGAAATCATGACAAGGTAGAACTATCGAATACTTATTATCAAATAATTTTGCTTTTTTAGGGTTAGTAATTTTACTGGCAACTTTTATACTGGCTGGATTCTCACAGAATGATTTTTGAAATGTAAATAATGTAAGAAGAAGGAATATAAATTGTTGCATAGATATATAATTATTAATTCATTGCAAAGTTAACGATTTTATGCATATCTGGATGGTTTTTTGTAATCCTATTTAGATACAAAGCATCACTAGAAGTATGCAAGATTCTTATCATTTTTATACAGATGTAACTATCTAGACATTCCAGCGTATATATTAGTTTGATTTTTAGATATTTAAATGAATAGACTTTAGAAACCTGAATTTTTATTAGTCTATTTTATACAGATGAAATTGTAATAATCCTCTTGGAGTGTTCGCATTAATTTCTGGTGATTGATTGGTTTTAGAAAAGTGAATATCTATTTCGTAAATTGACTGAATATAATTTTCCAACATTTGCATTCTTTCTTCACAACCTAAGAAGTATACGTTTTCTTTGTTTTTTTCTATATATAAAACATAGTCTTTAAAATGATTAGAGCCTGCAATTTTATTATTGAATTCCAAATGATTCTTCATCATAGACATATATCCATTGTCTAGGCTGAATAAATTTATTTTTTTAATATCAGCAGTTGACATTATTGCTTTTGTAAAAAATAGTTGTAGAGAATATAAATCTGGTACCAAGATTTTATCTGATTGGCGCAATTTCCAGTTTTCAATAAATGATGTTGCCTGTGTATGCAGACTTTTTCGATATCTTAATTTATAATAGCATTCCGATATAAAAAACAGTTCTGCTAATAAAAGCACAGCAACAAATAATAGGTATGTTCTTTTGTTTGTTGGCTTTAAATCCGGTAGATTATGTAATAGATAAAATAGTGTTATTAGTAGTATTGGATTTAGAACCCTGTCTTCCATTTTTATATAAATCGTAATTGCAAAAATGTATATAAAGGCCAACAAGAGAATCAGTAATACTTTTTTTAATAATTTATATTCTTTTAACATAAAAAGCAGTACTATTAAAATAAAAGTAACTGACAATAAAATGATATAATTAGCTCTATTGTTATATGCCAGATCCGACAGATTGCTAATGGCGTTAATTATATTATGTTCATACTTAAACGTTTTGACAAACGATTTAAAATCAACTCTGTCGTGAGGTTTTATATTTAATTGTTCAAATATAGCAGTGTTTATTAAACTATCCGTATCGCCAAAGAATGCTTGATGTAATGAATAGTATTTAATATAATTTTGTTTTGAAAGTACTAGGTGCAGGCTGTCTTTCTGCTTAAAATCAAGTATGCTATATTTATATGTTCTAAATACTTCATAACGCTTATCATCATCATTATAAGGTTGCTTATTTAAATAACTAATGAGAGCTGCTGATAGAATTACAATTAACCAAATGTATTTCCTTTTTTTTAGGTTTAAAATAAATAACGATGCTTTTTGAATAATACAAATGCCTGATGAAAATATAAAGACAAACCAGAACGTTTCGGTTCGTAATAAAACTCCGAGCAGAATCAATAATAAAGCGATTTTAATCTTTCCTTTATCATTGAGTAAAAAATAACAACCTAAAAAATTGCAATAGATGGCTGTCTTTGTGAACTGTATAAATATAAAATCATGAAGTAGCAAAAGTAAGACACCCGATAGAAGAATGAGTTTAAAAAACTTATTCTCTTTAAAACTCATTCTTTCTATAAATAATAGAATCATTAAATAGATGCAATAGGAATTAATGGCAACAATTATGACTCCATAGATATTTATATTTACAAAAACTGTTTGCAGTTTTTGTATTAGTTTTGAAATAATAAATAAGCATTCATAATTATTAAATATACTACCAGGTTGCGTTTGAAATAAACCAGAAAATATTGCAGAAAAAATATAATCTGAGAATTCATCTAAGTAAATACCAATAAAGTAAGCAATGGCTACTAAAGTAATTATTAGATATCTTTTTTTTTGAACACTCAAGTGGATACTTTAAATATTAGTTATTTTTTTTAGATACAAATTAATGCTTTTTTTGTCATCAACTATATGAATAAAACTATCATTATCTTTTAAAAATTTAATTAGGTTATTATAAATTAGACTTTGAGTTGAAAATTCCTGATTTTCTGTTAGAATGATTACATCGTAGTTTATGAAATTTAATTTTGGCTCTTTTTTATTATAAGTATACATGTTATTAATAGAAATATTTTCACAGGATGAATTTGGTATAAACTTATCAAATTCACCATCGTTTGATAATATTCTTAGATTTTTTATTTTCCGTTCCTCTTTATACTGATTAATAATATTAATACTATTTATTACTCTTCGGTCTATATAGCTTTTGTTTTTTTCAAAATATGTACTAGTTGTTGGATGCAGTATAATAATACAACCGATAATGAAAATTAGGATAAATTCTGTTATCTTTTTGTATCTAAAATTTATTAGAAGGTGTATAATACTTATGTATATTATAGGTACAAAAAATAAAAAATATCTTGCTTCAAATATATACACTACAAATACTATAATTGTAGGTATTGTGCAAATCACAAGAAATAATATTACAGGATTCCTTAATAAATATTTTATTTTTAATTGTGAGATGTTTATAAGTAGTGTAATAATTATAATCCATGAAAACATATAGTTTATTATACTTTTGTCTTTATAGCCTACAAATATCTGAGGAAGTAGTATGTCTGTAATTCTATATGAATTAATAATCACAGTATTGTAAATATTAAAAAGTGAATTCTTTGTAAATTCTATAGGGTTGCTAAAAAAGAATTCGGATATGCTTTTTGCATTTCCAAATATCTTTGTACTGTTGGTATATAAATCAATGTTTGGAAAAAGAGGCATCTCTTTCATTTGTAAATAATTTCTCGTATAACTTTGTGCATAGGCTAAATAACTATGTTCTGTTGCAGTAATTGATAAGCCAAATACTTTTATTAGAATGAGTGAAGTCAGTATGATAAAAATAAAAAGAATTGTTTCCCTCTTTTCATTTCTTAATTTTAGTATATAATATATTGCGTATATAATAATTGAAATGATAAATAAAAGACAATATTCATTTCTGCAGTAGCTTAATATCAAAAATGAAATTGTAAACAATGAAATTGTAGAATATTGTTTCTTTTTAAAATAATAAATTAAACAGGCCATTAGGCAAATTATACTTAATGTAAAATTATTTAACTTCATTGCCCACGAGAAGACAAAGTCATTTACAATATATTCTGTTGATACATTTGTATTTGAATATAAAAAGAGTAATGCAAAAAATAAACTAAATACAATATTCCTGAAATAAGTGAATAATAATAAGTAAATGCAAATGGGTAATAGAATAATATTTATTCGTTGATTTAAATAATAAAGAGATATGTCATTTGATTCAAAAATACGTAAGAATTTATACCAGAGCGGATATACGATTCTTGTTCCACCAGACATAATGTGTTTGCTTAATATAAGATAATCTGCTTCATCATTTAAATCCAATTCAATATAATTCTTTAATTCTGAAGTCAGATTATATCCTAAAAAGATCAAAATAATAATTCCAAAAATAAAGTATATCGTTTTTTTATGATTAATCATTATTACTTGAACTTATGCAATTAATTTATTAAACTCTTTCATCTTTATTTTACTTGTAGAAGGATCAAAGGTGTCAATCAATTCTCCATCCGCCACATAATTAATAAATCCATTTTTTATGGAAGAAGAGAAATTTGTTTTCTGAGCTATTTGTAGAAAATAATCTTTTGTTACATGGTATTTATTTATTTTATTTGATTCTGTATCTAATATGTAATGTGTAATAGGTGTATCTTTTGGTTTCAGATTTAGTCCGATTGAAATTCGATG
>JANNVS010000198.1:0-7918 GCA_031414515.1 Sphingobacteriales bacterium
AATGTCTTTATAAACAACAATATCGTCTATTTTTTTTGTCATTAAAGTTTAATATCATTAAACAATATACACTAATTATTGATTTAAGTCAATTATTTTATTCTTGTAATTACATTAATCTGTATAAAAATTAGATTTAGAGCATATTAACTATAAACAGGAAATGAACAAATTTAAAAAATATAATATAGGATTTATTCGGCTATATAAATTCTACATAATGAAGATACGGTAATTATTTCTAATAAATTGTTTATGTTAAATAACAATTTGACAAGGTTCTAATTCTAACACATTCAATTTAAAAGTATTCTGAAATATTTCCGATTAAAATTTCGAACGCAATCTGCTTAATGTTTCTGGTGCAATTCCTAAATATGTAGCCACATGCCGTAATGATACTAAGTTCAGAATTGAAATACGATCTTTTAAAAATACAGTATAACGTTCTTCTGCAGACAAGAACAAGGAATTGTAATTAGACTTTAATAATGAAGCGTAATAGAACTCAATCATTTTTCTTCCAAGGTGTTCAATTGGATGATATTTTTTAGCTAATTTATCAATTGATTCATAATCAGCCGCCAGACAAAAAGTATCTTCTAACGCTTCGTAGTAATCAATATTTGGAATACCTGTGAAAAGAGTATAGCCATTAATAAAAAAAGTGCTGTCTTCTTTAAAATCAGAAGTAATCTCTTTTTCGTTTGCCATATAATAAATCCTTACCAAGCCTTTGATAATAAAGTAGCATTTATTACCTATAATATTATTAGGTGCAATAATAATTGATTTCTTAGGATAAAATTCAAGATAAAACAAATTTAAAAATTCATCCAATTGTGATTGTGGAATATCAGCAAATTGTGAGATAATATTTCTTAATGTGTTTCTGTGAAATTCAATATCGTTTGTAATATTCATAGCTGCCATTCAATAATAGTATAAAGTACTAAATTTCTTGGTTAAAATCAAATTTATCTAAATAATCTGCTACTTTTTTGACAAACATGCCACCTAGTTTTCCATCTACTACACGATGATCATAAGTATGAGAAAGGTACATCATCTGACGAATGGCAATCACATCTTGACCATCGATTTCTAAAACAACTGGTTTTTTGGTGATAGACCCAACTGCCATAATAGCCACTTGAGGTTGGTTAATAATTGGTGTTCCAATTATATTTCCAAAAGTACCAATGTTAGAAATTGTATAAGTACCATCTGTTACGTCATCGGGTTGTAATGAGTTAGTTCGTGCTTTTATTACTATGTCGTTCATTGCCTTTGCTATACCAAGCAAACTTTTCTGGTCTGTATTCTTTACTACTGGCACTATCAGATTTCCATTTGGCAAAGCTGTTGCAATCCCAACATTAATATTTTTTTTCTTAATTATTTTATCACCATCTACACTTACATTTATCATCGGAAAATCTTTGATAGCCTTCGTGATAGCCTCAACAAAAATAGGCATGAATGACAAACTGAATCCTTCACGTTTTAGAAATGAATTTTTGTTTTTATCACGCCATCGAACTATATTTGTTACATCGCATTCTACAAATGAAGAAACATGTGCTGACGTTTTTATCGAATTGGTCATATGTTGTGAAATCATCTTTCGCATCCTATCCATTTCTATAATTTCAACATTAGATTCTTGTGTTGTAACAATTGATTCGTCAGTTTTAGATATTTTTTCTTCCACTTTTAGTGGTGTTTTATCGATAGATTTAATTTGAACAACTAATCCGTTCTTCTTTTTATTAATGTATTCTAAAATATCTTCTTTTGTCACACGGCTATCTTGTCCAGTACCAGCAAGCATTTCTAATTCCTGCATCGAAATATTTTCTACTTGTGCAATACTTAATACTAAAGGTGAGTAATATTTATTGGAATTTGAGATTTTTGATTTCTGAATTGAGATTTGTTGTTTTGCAACTTCGACAGTTTTTTCAATTTGCTGAATAGGTTCTTCTAAAACTACTGGTTCAACTTTAGTAAATTCTTCTATTTTTATAGTCTCTTCTTTTTTATCTTCTACAACAGAAATGATATCAACTTTTAAGTCTTCTTTCTTTTTTTCAGGAATATATTGTACTGGTGCATCGCCATCTACTTCTATAATGGCTAAAGGCTCACCAACGCCAACTGCAACATTTATATCGTATAATAATTGTTTAATCACGCCTGTTACTGGGCTAGGAACCTCAGAATCTACTTTATCGGTAGCTACTTCTAGAATGACTTCGTGCTCACTTACTTTATCGCCTATATTTTTATGCCACGTTAATATCGTTGCTTCAATAACACTTTCACCCATTTTAGGCATCAGTAATTTGTATTCAGCCATTCTATAAATTTAAAACATGAGTTTAATGAATGCAAAATTACAATTTTAATTGGTTCAATAAAAATTTTCTCAGCATAACCAAAGCTACGACACCAGACAATTGAATATTTCTATCGCGATGTTTGGTAAAAGATATTTTTTTGACAATTGTCTTTTCTTTATTTCCAATTCCAATAAATACGGTTCCTACCGGTTTTTCAAGAGTACCACCATTTGGACCTGCAACACCTGATATAGCAATTGCTATATCTACTTTTAATTTATCTAAAGCTCCTGAAATCATTTCAGAAACAGTTTGTTCGCTAACTGCACCAAAGGTTTGTAGCGTTTCTTCTTTGACTCCTAAAATATCTTTCTTGATTTCATTTGAATATGAAATTATGCTGCCTTTAAAATATATGGAACTTCCAGAAACAGATGTTATTAAATGAGCCAGGTATCCACCAGTACAGCT
Source organism: Sphingobacteriales bacterium (assembly GCA_031414515.1). Lineage (GTDB taxonomy): Bacteria > Bacteroidota > Bacteroidia > Chitinophagales > JADIYW01 > JADJSS01. The sequence continues at coordinate 2,817 of JANNVS010000198.1, forward strand.
TTCCGCTGTGCCAATAGTCATCTTTTTTTCCGTTAGAAGATCTCCGATCTTTTGTTCTAGACTGTCATCATCGAAACCAAAAATATATTCTTCAATGTTTGAGACAACTTCTTTCTTTGCTGATTCAAGAACAGTAAGTAATTCCTGTTTGTTTTCACCTTTAATGGTTAATCTCAATCGTACTTTTCCTATATTTGGTAAGTATGCCAATTTAATCCGCTCGTCTTTGTTTTTTTCAAAATCAATCAATCGATCCGCTAATTGTGTTTCACCTACACCTGCCGTTAAAATATTACAATGAAGAATACAAGGAAGTGTGTATATAGATTTTAAATATGGAATCACATCATCCAAAATCATCCCTTTCATTTCGTATGGAACGCCAGGCATAGATACTATTGTTTTTCCTTCTTTAGAAAAAATCATACCTGGTGCAGTTCCATTTTTATTTTGGATAGCAATACATACATCAGGCAAGTAAGCTACATTTAGAGTTGGTTCATTTATCAATCTTTTTCTTAATTCAAAAATTCGTTCTATATTCTGGAGAGCAGCCTCATTCAACACTAATTTGCCATCAAAAAAATCACACAATACCTCTTTGGTAATATCATCTGAAGTTGGACCCAAGCCTCCTGTTATCAAAATAACCTTTGAGTTTAAAATGGCATTATTTAGACAATAAACAATATCATTTTTTTCATCACTTAATGAAACCTGATGAATAACATCAATTCCGATTTCATTCATCTTCTGTGAAATCCAATAAGCATTTGTATTTAAAGTCTGCCCTATTAATAATTCATCACCTATACTTAAAATCGTACATTTCATAATTGGTACTAAATTTGCAATTTAATTATTATCTTGACAAAATAATTTAGAAAAAGTTCTAAAAGTGAAAGTATGAAAAAAAAAATTGGTATTTTTTTAATCTCCATTTTATTATTTGGATGTACCACACAGCAAATACAGGAAACTGTAGGTTCGATTTTAGGAACGACTTTAAATAACCCTACAGAAAAGGAAGCAGGACAAGGTTTGCAAGATGCGCTTATAATCGGTATCACTAAAGGAATGGGCTTGCTTTCCACCAAAGACGGATTTTTGGGTAATGATTTAGTTAAAATTCCATGGCCAGAGCAAGCCATTCAGGTAAAAGATGTAATGTTAAAACTGGGTATGCAAAAGCAAGTGGATAATGTCACCACTTCATTGAACCGAGCTGCAGAAAAAGCATCAGGTGTTGCTATAGATGTCTTTATTCAAGTCATCAAACAAATGACGATAACTGATGCCTTAAATATTATAACAGGTGGTAATGGTGCTGGCACTGCTTATTTAAAGAAAGCAAGTACATCTATACTTATTGAAAAATTCAGGCCAATAGTCGATCAATCACTTGGACAAGTAAATGCAACTAAGTATTGGTCAGATGCTACCTCTGTTTACAATAAAGTTCCTTTTGTAAAACCAGTAAACACAGATTTGACTGGTTTTGTAACAGAAAAAGCATTACTAGGTGTTTTTATTATGGTAGAAAAAGAAGAAAATAATATCAGAACCAATCCTTTAGCACGTACTTCAGATTTATTAAAAAAAGTATTCAATTTTGCTGATAAAAATAAATAATCAATTAAATATGTCAAACAGAAAACCACAACAAGGACCTCTTCTTGGAATCAAAATTTTAGATTTAAGTAGATTGTTACCTGGGCCATTAGCAACACAAATGATGGCAGATCTTGGTGCAGAAGTGATAAAAATAGAAGATCCAAAAGCACCGGATTACAACCGTTTTTTTCCACCAATGAAAGGTTCACAATCGATTAATTACATCAGTATCAACAGAAGTAAATTATCCATAACCTTAGACTTAAGATCAGAAGAAGGGAAACGTAAATTTTTTGAATTAGTAAAAAGTGCGGATATCGTTGTAGATTCATTTCGTCCAGGTGTTTTGCAAAAAATGGGTATCGATTATGAAGCATCAAAACAACATAATGAAAAAATAATTTATGTTGCATTAACTGGATATGGTTATACTGGTGCTTATAAAAATAAAGCAGGTCACGATATGAATTACCTTGGGTATTCTGGCATATTAGGATTAACTGGTGATGAAGAAAAACCGATTATTCCAGCTTGTCAGATTGCAGATGTTGCTGGTGGTAGTTATCCTGCTATTGTTGCCTGTTTAGCTGCTTTATGGGCACGTGAAAGAACTGGAAAAGGACAATTTGTAGATGTCGCAATGACAGATTGTGTAATGCCGTTATTATCCATGCAGTTTGGCGAATTTTTAAATGCTGGCGTAAAGCATAAACGTGGCGAACCGATGTTAAGCGGTGGAATGGCAAACTATAATCTATATAAATGTAAAGATGAAAAATGGATAGCTTTAGGATCATTGGAACCTAAGTTCTGGCAAGGCGTCTGCGTATTAATTGGCAAACCAGAATGGATGCCACGGATGATGCAAGTTCCAGAAATGGTAGAGGCATTAAAAAAAGATTTACAGGAAATTTTTATAACTAAATCTCGTGATGAATGGGTAGCTGCTGCTGAAACACTTGATATCTGCTTAACTCCAATTTTAGAGTTAGATGAAGTAGAAAAAAATATACATTTGAATGAGCGTGAAATGTTTTTTGAAGTAGAGCACTTGGACTATGGGAAAGTAAAAGGTATAAATCAACCTTTTAAATTCTCAGAAACACCAGCCAAACCAAGTTGGGGTGCACCTTTAATGGGTGAAGACAATGAATTATTAAATGATTTATAATTTTTTCTTAAATTTCCTTAATGCAAAAGTTATTTATTTTATTTTTAGTACTTGCCTGTTTTTCTTGTAATAAGAATGTTCAGGAAGATTTAGGTTTGCCATTAGGTGAAACTAAATGGAATTTATATTTCAAAAATAATAGTACTTTTTCTTTCTTTGCTCAATCTCAATTGCATTTTAATTCTAATAAAAGTGTAAAAAATTATAGAAACTTTGACAGCCTCACTGGCACCTGGAAATCAAAAACAGATATTGTAACTATTAATTTTGATAATGGCGATATATATAATGGAACTGCCATTACCATTGACAGCATTTCTGGAATACTAACTGCTTCTGGTAATAACGGAATATGGTATGCAATAAAACAGTAATAAATTTATAAAATAAAAAAACGTCTGTAAAAAATCACAGACGTCTCCGAAAACTGTCGAGGTAATCAATTTTAATTCTCTTCGAACTAAAATCCGTATATTTTAATTAGTCTTTACAAATCTACGGACTGCACTTCCTTCTTTTGTATAGAATTGTATCATGTATGAACCTGCTGCCAGATCATTTATATCTACATTTATTTCGCTCACACCTTTATCTAATGAGTGTGATTCTGCTTTTGCCATATTGCCATCTATGCTAAATACTTTCACCTGTACCGTTAATGGCACAAGGCACTTCACACTAACGAGTGTGCTATTATTAGTTAGATTTGGCATAAAATCACTAATAGTAATCTTATCATCAGATTTGTATAGCGAAGCTATATTACTTGGTGAATAAGCAGTGTTGTCTGCAATTAATTCGCTTTGAGCGTTCATGGTTCCAATTGTTGCAAAGAGCACAATAAGAAAAAGGGTTTTGTTTAGCTGTTTCATGACTAGGGTTTTAAAATGTTTAAAATAAATTTTATACACTCTAATGAAAAAATAACGCTGAAACTATCTTGATGACTTAGGAAAAAATTATAGAATACTTGTTTGAAAATACGTCATTAAAAATGTTTCTTTATTAAATTAAGGGTTCAAAAGGGTTTATGGTATAATATTAAGTAATAAAATTTGATTTGTCAAGTATTTTAATACTTTATTTTAAAAAAATTAAAATTAATTGACTAAAATCAACTATTTATTGTAGGAAGACTATTGAAATTGAGTAAAATTGAGTGGCTAAACTAATCTCTATTAAAAGGAACAATCAAAGGAACTATTAAAGAACAAAAAATGTTTATCTTTATTAAAACTAAAAATATAAATTATGAACAAGAGATTTCTTTATTTGATGTTGGTATTTTCGAGTACACTATTATTACAAAGCTGTTCTTATAATAGCATTGTTTCTAACGACGAAAATGTAAAAAAAGCCTGGGCTGATGTAGAAGCATCATACCAACGCAGAGGTGATTTAATTGGCAACTTAGTAGAAACGGTAAAAGGCGAAGCAAAATTTGAAAAAGAAACCTTAGTTGCTGTAATTGAAGCACGTTCCAAAGCGACTTCAATACAACTAAAAGCAGACGATATTACTCCAGAAAATATGGCAAAATTTCAGGAAGCACAAGCACAATTAAGTGGCGCACTGTCACGTTTATTAGTAGTTTCAGAGCAATATCCTGCATTAAAAGCAACAGAAGCATTTGCAGAGCTGATGAATCAGTTAGAGCGTACCGAAAACCGTATAAATATTTCTCGTAGAGATTATAATGCTGCTGTTCAAATGTATAATACACAGATTCGTTCGTTTCCAGCAAATATAACTGCTGGCATTTTCAAGTTTAAACAACGTGAACCTTTTAAGGCAGATCCAGGTTCGGAGAAAGCGCCAAAAGTTCAATTCTAATAAGTTCTTCTTTTTAGTTTTGTTCTATTCTAGACGTTTAACACTTATGTCGTTTAACGAGATATAAAAATAATCTATGGCTTCAGCAAAAAATTTCATTAGTGATGCAGAAAAAGATGCTGTAATAGCAGCTATTCGCAAAGTGGAAATGCATACTAGCGGAGAAATTCGCGTACATGTAGATGATCGCTGTGACGAGGATGTTTATGACAGAGCAATTAAGGTTTTTCAACACTTAAATATGGACAAGAAACCTTTTCGAAATGCAGTATTAATTTATGTGGCAGTGAAAGATAAAAAATTTTCTGTTATTGGTGATGAAGCCATACACCAGAAAGTCGGAAGTGATTATTGGAATGAAATTTCTCAACAACTATATACTGATTTTAAAAACGGAAATTTTGGTAATGGAATTATAAAAGCAGTAGAAACTATAGGTACAACACTTTCAAAATATTTTCCAAATGTCGATGAATTAGACAGA
>JANNVS010000199.1:0-4632 GCA_031414515.1 Sphingobacteriales bacterium
GCCAAAATATAGCAGTTAATGGCAGTATTACAGGTTCTTTTACCAGCCCTTTATTAGGAACTGCCACCAAATTATTTGCTATAGTAAATTTTAATGGCAGTTCCTAATAAAGGGCTGGTAAAAGAACCTGTAATACTGCCATTAACTGCTATATTTTGGCTGCCTGTAGTTTGCACCGCAACTAATTGTGTAGTAGGTAATGTCGGGTCTCCATCGTAAAAGGAAATAGTAATTGCATTATTCCAATTTGCTCTGCCTATATTATTAATGGTATAATCTACTTTATAAGTACCCTGTCCGTTTACGCAATTAACGACCGTAAAATTATTCAGGTTCATTGTTAAATCAAAGGAAGGTGGAGGCGGACCAATACATGCAGCACTAATAATATCTTCCACATAGGCAATGGCTTGTTGTTCTAATTGTGCATAGGTAGGCGCACTAAAATAACCACCATCACTGGCTACATTTTCGCCTTGCAAAATAGTGCAATTCTGTGCTTCATCTATAGCCAATACCATTACATAAATACCATTGTCTTTTATTTGGGTGGCTAATTGTGCTATACTGCTTTGTATTTGCCCACAACCTGCATCAGTCATTAAAATAATTACTTGGTTAGCCGTTCTGCCTGCAACAGGTGTCTGATTAATAGCATTATACGTTTTCAATAAAGCATTATATGGATCAGTACCGCCGCTTAAAATGCGTGCTGAATTTTGAAAAGCAACTACATCACTTAATTGTGTCGTATAATTTTGTCCTGCGGCAGGAAAGTTATACCGTGTCCAACTGCCTCTGTCATCCCACTGTGCAATTGCCATTCGGCTTTGGGTATTGGCATTGCCCCAAGGGTCTAAGTTGCGCATCAACTCTGTAATAAAATGCTTGCCTTGTGCATTTTCTACTGCATCTACTGAGGCACTTTGGTCATTGGCAACAAATACGTCCAGACCGCATTGTGCCTTTACAGGATGAGTAGAACATCCTAAAAAAATAATTAATAATATTCTGTATAATTGCCTCAAGTAAATTATTTCTTGTAAATATATAAAATCAGAATTCAATAATTATATGAAGAAAAATTAATATTGGTACATTCCTATGAACATCACCTATTTTTTATGAATGATTCAGCCGTAATATCAAAACAAACCCAATTTACCCAAAAGAAATCCCATCTGTCAGTCAAGAAATTCCATCTGCCTATAAAGAAATCACGACTGTCTGTTAAGGAATTTTCGCTTCCTGTTTAGAAACTCCGTCTGCCTGTGGAGAAGTCTCAGCCACCTGTTAAGAAATCTCATATTTCAGTCGGCGCAACCCAAATGGCAGTCAAGGAATCGCATCTGTAGGTCAGTGCAAAGCCATCTTGCTGTAAAGAAATCGATGCTGTCAATAAAGAAATTACAACTGGAAGTAAAGAAATTTTAGTTGAGTTTCAACGCAAAAATCATATCTATTTGTATATGGTATCAAAACGGAAAGCTATGCCGCATATTTTACACTTTTTAGCTTATTATCTCCAACAAAACAACGATATTTGTGTTTTAAAATGGAATAAAATATTATGGAAGATTTGTCGATTTTATCGAACGCACACCCAAGCTACATTGATGCACTCTATCAAGATTACTTAAAAGACCAAAATTCAGTAGATGCAGAATGGAAAAAATTCTTCGCTGGCTTCGATTTAGCTTATAAATACGGAGAAAATAAAAATGGAAGTTCAAATGGAGTTGCCGTCAAAGAAACCCCTTTAGGGGTAGGGGTTTTAGGGGTTGGGGTTGATATTGTATCACCAAAAGAATTCCGAGTACTCAAATTAATTTCAGGCTATAGAAATAAAGGACATTTATTAGCAAAAACAAATCCGTTAAGAGAAAGACGCGACCGACATGCAGATTTAGAATTGCATTTTTTTGGTTTAGATGAAAACGATTTAGAAACAGAATTTCATGCAGGCAACGAAATTGGAATTGGTAAAGCAAAATTGAAAGATATTATTGCACGCTTAAAACAAATTTATTGTCGCACCATTGGCTGGGAATATAATTACGTGTTAGACAGAGATGAACGTGCATGGTTGCGCGAACAAATTGAACATGGTTATGTGGCATACGAACATCCAATCGAAAAGAAAAAAAGAATTTTATATAAACTAAATGAAAGTGAAGTCCTGGAAAAATTTCTTGGCACAAAATACATTGGACAAAAACGATTCTCTTTAGAAGGCGGCGAATCCACTATACCAGCCTTAGATGCTATGATAAACGTAGCCGCTAATCTTGGTGTGCAAGAAGTAGTAATTGGCATGGCGCATCGCGGACGTTTAAATGTATTGTGCAATATAGTAGGAAAAACTTACGAACAAGTTTTCTCAGAATTTGAAGGTATTGCACCCAACGATTTTTCTTCTGGCACTGGCGACGTAAAATATCACTTAGGTTATTCTTCACAATATGAAACCATGGATAATAAAGAAGTATACATTAAGTTGCTTCCAAATCCATCTCATTTGGAAGCAGTAAATCCTGTTGTACAAGGCTTCTGCAGAGCAAAGGCAGATGCAATCTATGAATCTGATTACGATAAAATATTGCCAATTACCTTGCACGGTGATTCCGCTGTGGCTGGTCAAGGTATCGTGTATGAAGTATTGCAAATGCAATCGTTGAAAGGTTATACTGTTGGTGGTACTATTCATTTCGTCATCAATAATCAAATTGGTTTCACTACCGATTTTGATGATGCACGAACTTCTAATTATTGCACGTCTATTGCATCAACAATTCAATCGCCTGTATTTCATGTCAATGGTGATGATGTAGAATGTGTAACCTATGTTGCAGAATTAGCAGCAGAATATCGTCAGCGTTTTAATAAAGATATTTTTGTTGATATGGTGTGTTATAGAAAATGGGGCCACAACGAAGGTGACGATCCATCTTACACGCAACCGCAAATGTATAAGATTATTAAAGACCATGTTGGTGTGCGCGATTTGTATCAGAAAAAGCTATACGACTGGGGCGTTGCCGAAGCAGAGTTTGCAAAAAAAATGGAAGAAGAATTTTGGTCAGAATTGCAAGCACGTTTAAATGACTACAAACAACAGGAAAAGAAATACAAACCACAATCTACAGAATTAGCTTGGAAAGCATTGCGCAAAGCAACCAATGAAGATTTTGAAAGCTCACCGGAAACAAAAATATCGAAAGAGAATTTAGTAAAAATTATAAAAGCATTGGTAAAAATTCCTGCAGGATTTACACCCTTAAAAAAGATAAATCAATACTTAGAACAACGACGTATAATGATGCGTGAAAACCATTCTATTGATTGGGCAGCAGGCGAGTTATTAGCATACGGTTCTATTTTATTAGATGGAAAAGATGTGCGCTTAAGTGGTGAAGATGTAAAACGCGGCACCTTCTCTCATCGTCATGCGTGTTTGTATGATGAAGTAACCAACGAAGAATACAATCGTTTAGATTTTATTGCAGAAGATGGCAAACAAGGAAAATTTCATATCTACAATTCGCATTTATCAGAATATGGCGTATTAGGTTTCGAGTTTGGATATTCGCTGCCATCACCAGCACCACTAACTATTTGGGAAGCACAGTTCGGCGATTTTGATAACGGTGCGCAAATTATCATTGACCAATTCATCGCATCTTGCGAAACAAAATGGAATCGTCAAAGTGGTTTGGTTTTATTGTTGCCACACGGTTATGAAGGTGCCGGTCCAGAACATAGTTCTGCACGTTTAGAACGTTTCTTACAACTCTGTGGTGAAAATAATATGGCAATCACCAACATCACTTCGCCAGCCAATTTCTTTCATTTAATAAGAAGACAATTAGCTTGGTCGTTCAGAAAACCATTAATAAATATGTCGCCGAAATCGTTGTTACGTCATCCAAAATGTGTAGACAATATTTCTAAAATTTATGAAGGAAAATTCCAGGAAGTAATTGACGATGAAAATACAACAGAAGCAAACTCAGTAAAAAAAGTATTGTTCTGTACCGGAAAAATTTATTACGATTTATTAGCAAAAAAAGAAGCTGACAACAGAACCGATATTGCGATTGTACGTTTGGAACAATTATATCCTGTTGCAGATAAACAACTGGATGCTATTATAAAAAAATACGGCAAAGCTACGTTTCATTGGGTTCAGGAAGAGCCGATAAATATGGGCGCGTATTCATTCTTGTTATTGAATTACAGTAAAGCGAAATATTTACAATGCATTGCACGACCGCAAGCTGCTTCACCAGCAACCGGTTTCAGCAAACTGCATGAAAAAGAACAAAAAGCATTGGTAGAATTGGCGTTTGGTTGATGTGAACCGTCATTGCGAGCGCAATGAAATGAAGCGACGCAATCTGTGAATTAAACAGAAAAGATTAAAAGTTTGAAAAATATTAAAATCTAAACATGGCAAAAATAGAAATAAAAGTACCAACCGTTGGCGAATCAGTAACAGAAGTAACCCTATCATCGTGGTTAGTAGAAGATGGTGATTACGTAAAATTAGATCAACCATTAGCAGAATTTGAATCAGACAAAGCCACGTTTGAAATGCCGTCTGAAGTTGCAGGTATCATCACACGAGTTGCG
>JANNVS010000200.1:0-2121 GCA_031414515.1 Sphingobacteriales bacterium
TGATTGCTGCAGAAGGAAGAATGAAACGAAGAAATGGGTTAGACCTTTTTGGAAAACAAATGAATGTGAAACCAGGTGTAGTAGATATTCTTTCTGGTTTAGAAAATGGTCAATTGGTCATTGCTTATAGTGGTGGTTTGCATCATGTACAGGTTCCGGATGAAGGACTACCGCGTCTTTTTAAAATGCTGAAGCTAAATTTAGAAACATTTAATATTCAAACTTATAAATCAATGTTTCACGGAGAAATAGGAAGTGATAGTTGGAAAAAATTAGTGTTGGATGATTTACAATTACGTCTAGAAACCAAAATTCCAGTATGATATTAATGAATTATTTCAAATTTAATTCCCTTGGATTGTAATTTTTCAATCAATAAATTTCCTAACGTTCCACATGGAGTAAGTACTCCACCTTTTAATGGAAGTTTACCTAAATTTTCTAATAATGTTAAGGCTGTTTCTGATAACATTTTAGATGTTTCTGTATAACCTGGATCACCACCAGAAACCATTGTGATTACTTTTTTCGTTTCACTTTCTCCACTAAAGATTATTTTAAAATAAGATTTATCTCGTTTTTCTTTTGTTGGGCCTTCGCCGCTTTTTTTATAATTTAATAATAAATTTCTTATTGGTTTTACTTGTGCACCAACCATTAATAGGCCAACAATACTAACTAAACCAAAGACACTTGGTAAATTTGGAAGTGATAAAAATTGTGCATATTCAAATTTTTCACCAAAATTTTCTTTCCGATATTCACTTGTTCGCATTACCATCCAAGGATCAATCACAGGCATTGGTAAAGCCCATTTTTGTATTTCTTTTTCAAAATAAATTGTGTCATTTATTCGTTTCTTATCAACTTTTTTTTCTGATGGATTTGTTGAATCCTTTTTTGAAGGAAAAAATTTAACATTTGCCATAGCACTAATTGCTGAACTGAAAGTTCCTCCAGAAAAAGTTCCATTAGACGAAACAAAACCCTTAATCGTTTTTGTTTCGTTAGCAGGTAATTGCATTGCCGTAAAAAATGCACCCGCGTCAGCTGGAATACTATCGAAACCACAACAATTGATTATATATATTCCTTTTTCTTTTGTTATAGAATCGTGTTTCTTTAAAATTGATTTTACGAATTCAGGTTCACCAGTAATATCGCAATAATTAGTTGCAGTATTTACGCAAGCCTGCACTAACATTTCCCCATGAATTGCAAATGGTCCAACGGTTGTAACAATAATTCTTGTTTGTGCAGTTACATCTTCTAAAGAATTCAAGTTATCTGAATTACACACTAGTACATTTACTTGTTCGCACTCCGGATTTATTGAGATTAATCTGCTTTTTATATTATTTAGTTTATCTAGACTTCTGCCAGCAATTGCCCAATTTGTTTTTTTTAAAGATACATTGTTTGCAAAATATTCAGCCACTAAGCTGCCAGTAAATCCGGTAGAACCAAATAATACAATGTCATATTTTCTATTACTCATACTTTAAAATTTAAATTATTGATATTAGTTATTATAGGAAACCTAAAAATACTACTTCAATGATAGTAATTCACATTTCAATATAGTTATTTATCTTTAGTTTTAAAAAACACCATGTGGATATTGATAAGTCCTTTATTTATAAAATATTTTACACCCAAAAAAATCTCAGGCATCTCCATTTTTCCATTCATTATTTTGGATAATAAACAACTAAAGACAGATAAAAAATTTATAAACCACGAGATGATTCATGTTTATCAGCAAATGGAATTGATGTTTATATTTTTCGTTCTCTTTTACTATGCTGAATTTATAATTTTATGGTTTAAATATAAAAATATACAAAAAAGTTATCAAAATATATCTTTTGAGCGCGAAGCCTACGAAAATGAAGCCAATTTTGACTACTTGAAAACAAGGAGATGGTTTTCTTTTATTAAATATTGGTAAAACACCTCGGAATTTGCTTAATATCAAATACCTTTGCGGAATAAAATAAGTGTATGCAAGAAATAAATGTGTTTGTAGTGGATGACCATCAAATTTTCTTAGATGGTATTGTATCGTTATTAGATGACGAACCTAATATTAAAATCGCTGGCACTGCTCATAATGGGAAA
>JANNVS010000201.1:0-9075 GCA_031414515.1 Sphingobacteriales bacterium
AATATATTTTGCTCTTTCTTTTGGATGGATACAAAATTTAGTTCTTCCGACAATATTATTTTCCAATCCTAAATCGAATAGTAATAAAGTGATAGATGGAACAAGTGATATGATTCTTAGTTGCTTCATTATAGCATTTTACAAAAATCCTTTCTCGCGCATCCAGTCATCATTAAAGAATTTTCCAACGTATCGTGAGCCGTGGTCATGTAAAATAATGACTACTAAATCATCTTTTGTAAATGGAAATTTTTCGTGTATTTGTAACATACCTTGTACTGCAGCACCGCAAGAATTTCCGGCAAAAATACCTTCTTCAATAGCTAATCTTCGTTGCATTAGTGCCGCTTCTTTATCAGTTACTTTTTCAATATAATCAATTAAACTAAAATCATAATTTTCAGGAATTATATCTTCGCCAATACCTTCTGTAATGTATGAATGAATTTCTTTCGGATCAAAAGTGCCTGTTTCTTTAAATTGTTTTAAGATGGAACCATAGGTATCAATTCCGTATGTTTTAATCGCAGGATTCTGTTCTTTCAAATATTTTGAAGTTCCTGTAACTGTTCCACCAGTTCCTATGCCAACCACAAAGTGCGTAATTTTTCCATCGGTTTGTTGCCAAATTTCCGGACCAGTACTTTCGTAATGTGCTTGTCTGTTTGATAAATTATCGTACTGATTCATCCAAACAGAATTTGGAATTTCTTGCGATAATCTTTTAGCAACCGAATAATAAGAACGTTCATCATCAGATGCAACATTGGTTGGACAAACAATCACTTCGGCACCCATGGCACGCAGCATATCAAATTTTTCTTTCGATTGTTTATCGGTAGAAGTAAAAATACATTTGTAACCTTTAATACACGCAGCCATAGCCAAACCCATACCTGTATTTCCTGATGTACATTCAATAATAGTGCCGCCAGCTTGTAATCTGCCATCTTTTTCTGCATCTTCAATCATCTTCACAGCCATTCTGTCTTTTATAGAATGACCAGGATTGAATGATTCTATTTTCACGCAAACAGTTGCAGGAATATGTGCAGTTATTTTATTCAGCTTTACGATTGGAGTGTTGCCAATCGTTTCTAATATATTATTAAAAATACGCATTTATGCAAAGATAGAAAAAAAAGTGAATGTAGAAGTGAGTGTGAAATTGAAATATTTAATCAATAAAATCCAAAGGTCTGTTAATGCTTTCCTGTAAAGAAATAAAAGTTTCGGTACGTGTAATTTCTTCAATCTTTTGAATTTTATCCATTAAGATGCTACGCAAATGATCAGTGTCTTTGCATACTAATTTTAAAAACATGGAATAATTTCCTGTTGTATAATGTAAATCGACTATTTCAGGAATTTCTGCCAGTTGTTTGGCTACCGTATCGTATTGAGAACTCTTACTAAGATAAACGCCCAAAAACGCAGTAATATCATAACCAAGTTTGTGGTAGTTTAATTGCAAATTAAAACTTTTGATGATACCCATTTCTTCCATTTTTTTCATACGCACATGCACCGTGCCACTCGATACAAATAGTTGTTTCGCAATATCTGTATAAGGCGTTTTCGCATCTTTCATTAAGATGGATAGAATTTTTAAATCAATATCATCGAGTTGGTTGGTCATTTGTTATTGGTCATTAGTCATTGGTGCTTTTACAAAATAAAATCACTTTAATTTTCACTTCTTAAAGATCTCTTTTAAAAACAATACAAAAATATACAAATCATCGTAAAAATACCGTTTAAATGTGCGCTTTGGTTCTGATAAAAAGCGATGCAGCCATTCTAAGCCAGCGTCTTGCATCCATTTTGGAGCACGACTTTTCATGCCTGTATAAAATTCATAAGATGCACCGAGATTAAAAAACAATGGCATTTTTGAATTGGTATTTTTCAGTTTATCATGCAAGTTTACAATCAGCATTTCCTGTTTTGGAAAACGTAACCCAAGAAACACAAAATCCGGTTGATGTTGTTGCAATAATGGAAATAATTGTTGTGCTTCAATTTCTACAGCTTCTTTTGTCGCATCAAAAAAAGGTGGAATATAAAAGTTGGCACTTGGATATTCAATTGCTAATTTTGATTTTACTTCTTCATTTGGTACAACTAAAAAAACTTTTTTCTGATGATGCATTGCTGCGCGCCAAACTAATGGAAATAAATCGCTTCCTGCTAATCTTTTCTTTAATGGTTTACCTAATAATTTTGAAAACAATATAATCGGCGCACCATCAGGTAAAATAAATCTTGCGTGTTGAAAAATTGGTAAGAGTTGTTTATTGTGATTCAAATGTACTGTCAAATCTACATTTGGCGTAATAACAATAGGAAAATAATTTGCATCAGTTGGTTCTTTAATAATAGACTCAATAATCTCATCGAAATTACCAGCAGCTACAAAATCTAAATTGAATATGTTTTGTTTGGTTATCATCTTCAAATTTTCAAATTAACTAATTCTCAAATTAATTTAATCTTCGTTTTAATGTTTCTTTAATGTTTTTCATGCGGTTTAAATTCATCAATAATGATAAACTTATCTTCACAGGAAAACTCAATATATAATAAGCAAGATAAAAAATATTCGGTTGTATATTTTCGATTTCGTAATTATTTTTATTGAGATTATTTCTGCACATTTTTTGCGAAATCCATTTTTCTGTTGTGTTCAAACCACCATTTTTCCAGTTGCTCGCACGTTCTTTTTTAAATCCAATTTCTTTGCTGTCTTTTTCAATCGATGAACTTTCCTGCGTAATGTTCAACATGTTTTTATCAAAATGAACTTCAATATGTTGGCAAATAGTTTGCAACGTAGTTTCAGGATTTTCTAACAAATCTTCAAAACGAACTGAAATTACACGTACATCAGTTTTAAATAAATTGGCAGCATTGAGCGCAGCATTCCATAATTTACTTAGCGTAATAGGATGGTAGTTGATGCGCAAACGAAAGGCTTCTTTTTGCGTCATATAATCAGCACCTAAGTTTCTGCGGTTCCATTTATTTTTTTGTGATAACAATATGGCACGCGGATCACGCACCATATTTATAATTTTAGCATTCGGATACAATTCAAAAATTTCTTTTAAATAAAAAACATTTTGTGGTGTTTTTTCACACACAATTGTTTTGTTGTTTAGCGCCACTTCACGTTTTGTAAAATGATTAAAAATATCTTCAGCGAATAGTTCATCTTTAGAAATTTCATTTACTACTAGTGTTGCCTCTTCAGTAAACTTACTAAAATCTTGGTCATGCGTCATATAACCAACGCGTTGTGTAAGCAATAATTTAGAAGCTAATTCAATAGCCTTTTCTTTTGATATTGGCTTGCTTTTATCTTCTGGCGACCATAATTGTTCAAAGAAATGCAATTCATTCAATACCATTAATTGCGGATGATTATTGAAAATACGCAGCATCATGGTAGTACCGCTGCGTGAATTGCCAACTATAAAAATTATTTTATTTGAAAACGCCAAATTTTGTAGATTTATGCAAAAGTAAGCAAAGTAACGAGTAGTGAGTATTTAGTAATTAGATTTTATGAAAAAATATCTATTATTTATAATTTTAGTTAATTCATTGTTTAATAATTTATTTTCTCAAAGTATAATTGCAGGACCAATTGTTGGTGCTGTGACAGAAAATTCTGTAAAGATTATTTTTATGTCTGATATGCCGATTAAGGCAAATCTATATTTTATATCAGAAGAGAATGATACAAGCATGTTAGAATATTATACAAATAGATTGGATAAATTTTATTTGAATAATGTTGATGTTTCAAATGTCGGTTTAAAATCAAATAAAAAATACACCTTTCTTATACAAATAAATAATAATAATTCCATTTACAAAGGTTCTTTCAAAACTTATCCTTCTTCAAATGAAACTTCAAGATTTTCTTTCACGTTAGGTTCTTGCACAGAGCAACATTACAACGATTCTATTTTTGTGGAAATGCAAAAACATAAACCTGCATTTTTTCTGCATTTAGGTGATTGGTTGTACACCAAAAACTTTAACGAAAGAAAGTTTTATTATACAGAAAGTTTAGAACATCAAAAAGAATTATATCTAAAACGGTATGAAATGCCAAACCTGAAAAAACTTTTACAAACAACACCAATTGATTTTGTTTTTGATGATGAAGATGGTGTGTACGATGATTTTTCTAAAAGCAGTTTTACAGAACAAAAAATGGATGGAAACAAAACCATCATCAATGAAATTCCATATCCTGATTCATTGCGTAAAATGGCAATACTAGGTCTGCATACTTTTTTTCCTACTTATAATGAAATTGAAAATCAAGCGTATCATTCTTTTGTTTGCGGCAATGCAGAAATTTTTATGTTAGATACACGTTCAACACGTTCGCCAAACTCAGAAGTCTTTATTCCAAATGGTGATTATCATACTTACAAAGTTCCATCAAATCATAATATTTTAGACACAGCGCAACTAAACTGGTTGTTGTCAAAACTAAAAAATTCTAAAGCGCAATGGAAATTTATAGTGAGTGGAGTTACATTTAATAAATCGTATAAAAAAGTCTTGGATATTACTATGTTGAAACGTGTTCAGAATAGAAAATTACCAAATGGTACTACAGGTGCTTATATTGCAGCGTCATTGTCATCTATGTGGTTTGCATTTCCAGAAACACAAGCTGCATTGCTAAATTTTTGCCACGATAACCAAATAAGAAATGTAATTGTTTTAAGTGGCGATGCACACACAGCAGCCATTGACGATGGAAGCAATGCTGGCTTTCCTGAATTGATGGCTGGTGGCTTAGCACAAAAGAATTCTAAATTGGCATCTATCATTAAAAATAATTTACAGCTCAATCTTTGGAATCAAGGAGGTCAAGGCATTGGCAATACTAATTTCAACGATGCATTTGGCAAAGTAGAAGTGAATGGAAATACATCGGTAAAACTTTCTTGTATAGATAAATATGGAAAGGAAATTTGCAGTTATGAAGTGAAAGATGGTTTTATTCCTCAAAAATATAACGCTAAGAAAAATAAATCTATTTCTTTAGGTGATAAGATAAAAGCTGCTAAACAAGTACTAAAGATTAAACAACAACTTTAAATGTTGAATTTACCTTATGTTAATTGTATGCTGTAAAATTTTCAATCTTCTTTATTTATCTTACAGTATAAAATTATAGTATGACGGAAATTAAACACGAATACATTGAAGTAAACGGAATAAAATTACACATCGCAAAAAAAGGCAATGGTAAAAAATTAGTTTTATTGTTACACGGCTGGCCTGAATTTTGGTATACCTGGCGTTACCAAATTCCTGTTTTGGCAGAAAAATATACAGTCGTTGCACCAGATTTACGTGGCTTTAATTTAAGTGATAAACCACACGGCGTAGGAAACTATAAAACAGATGTAGTAGCAAGTGATATTGCAGAATTAATACCAAAACTGGGCTTTAAAAAAGCCTTTATTGTTGGACATGATTGGGGTGGCGCGGTTGCGTGGGCATTTGCTGCGTTGTATCCTGAGTTAACGGAAAAGTTAGTAGTTTGCAATTGTCCGCATCCAAAAATTATGATGAAAAATTTCAAATCCAATCCATCACAATTACTAAAAAGCTGGTACATGTTTATGCATCAGATTCCATTGTTGCCAGAAATACTGTATCAATTTACATTGCCATTGTTTTTCAAACAATTTGTGCGCGGCTGGATGTATAATAAAGAAAATTTTACCGACGAAGATTTAAAAGAATTTGTAAAATCATTTAAACAAGAAGGCGCATTGACTGGTTCTATAAATTATTACAGAGCCATGTTGCAAACAAAACCGAACAGAGCTATATTCAAAAATAAAATTCAATCTCCAACATTATTAATTTGGGGCGAAGGCGACAAAGCATTAGGCAAAGAATTGACCTATAATACACAAGATTATATTGATGCAACCTATGAAGTCAAATATATATCTAACTGTTCACACTGGACTCAAAATGATTGTCCAGAAGAAGTAAACGAATATCTACTTGACTTTTTCAAATAATTAGTTTAATATTGAAATAGAAACATAAATGCTTTTTAACTCACCCATCATCAATTCACCAAAGTGGCTTTACACTAAGCACTTGCAAACTATTGTACCAAATCTATATAGAAAAGTTGAAGGAGTACAATACACTCGAGAACGCATAGAAACTTGGGATGATGATTTTCTGGATTTAGATTGGAGTAAAATTGGCAGCAAAAAACTTGTCATTATTTCACATGGATTTGAAGGAAGTTCTGATAGAGTTTACGCAAAAGGGTTGACTAAAATTATGAATGCAAATAATTTTGATGTTTGTGTTTGGAATTATAGAGGTTGTAGCGGTGAAGATAATCGTCAGCCATTTGGCTATCATTCTGGAAAAACGGATGATTTAGATTGGGTAATTCAACATATTACTCAACAGAATAAATATGATGAATATTTTCTGATTGGTGTTTCAATGGGTGGAAATTTAACAATGAAATATTTAGGAGAAGAGAAATGGACTTCTACCAAAAAAATTACATCTGCGGTGGCTGTTTCTGTGCCTGTTCATTATGAAACTTCATTTCAGCATTTGTGTAAAGGCTGGAATCAAATGTATGAAAGACGATTTACTATGCAAGTAAAAGAAAAAGTACAAAAAAAACAACTACTTTTTCCAGATGCAATGGATTATAAAAATATTTTATCTGCTAAAAATTTATGGGAATTTACTGAACGTTGCACCGTTCCACTTCATGGATTTAAAAGTATAGATGATTATAATAAAAAAGTACAGGCAACCACTTATATAAAAAGCTTAAAAACATCCATTTTATTAATTAATGCTGATAATGATCCTTTACTTACCAAAGAATGTTATCCAACACAGCTGGCAAAAAAATCAAAATATTTTCATCTGGAAATACCAATTGGCGGTGGTCATGTAGGTTTTTGTGAAGATATAAAAGCTGAACATAACTGGTTGGAAAAGAGAGTTGTAAATTATTTTCTAAAAGGAGCGTAGATGTTACTTAATTTTTTTTTGAAAAATAATAAATTCTTTTTGGAGTAATAATACTGTCGATTATGGTTTTTATTTGTGGATAACTATGAGAAATAATTAAATTATTTGAGTTATTATTTTCATCTTTCTTTATGATATCATCATAAGGTAAAAAATAAATATTACCTGTCTTTTTAAATGTATAAAACTCACCATTGTCATATATTTTCTCCATTAACTGGAATTTGCTTGGATGGATGTGACAGTAATATAAAAAATAAATATAAGGCTGATTGCCTGAGTTCTCAAATAATATAGTATCATAATTTTTATATATAGTATTTAATTTATTTGCTAGTTGAACTAAATTATTTTGTTGTTCATTGCTTAATAAAGCAAAAGAGTGTTTGTATTTGTTATACTGAACATTGAAAGATATTATAATGACCAGAATAATCGAAATATATGCAGTATTTCGAATTGTATTATTTTGAATTTTTTGAATAAAAAAATATATTCCAGAACCAATGAAAATTGGACAAATAATTAACATAGCAGACAAGCGAGTCGCATCTGGATTATTAATTGTCAACGCACATGGAATAATTGTAATAATCAGATTTAGTATAATAAATAAAGTTAAATTCTTATTCAATCCTTTATGTTGTTTAAATAAAGTAAATAATCCTACGTAAAAAAATATTAATTCAACCTCTGGAAATCTTGAAATTGTTAAAGAGTTTTCTTTTCCAAAGTTTAAAAATAGAAAACTGGGAGACAAATTAGTATAGATGTTATTTATTATGGTATAACAATGCTGCAAAAAATCAGGACTGTTTATTTTTACGGAATCATATCTTCCGTAAAAAAAGGTAGGATGAAATATATAGATATATATTTGAGGTATAGCCCCAATTACACAAAATAAAGTGAGTAAAAATATTTTTTTATTTTTTTGATTTATCTTTTCTGTATAAAAAAAAACAAACACAAGGATTGCTGTTAATAATGCAATTAGCCTTGAAGATTGATATGCATTTGTACTGAATCCAATTATAAAACCTAATAAAATAAAATTTATTGAATTATGCTTTTCTTGTTTATAAATTCTTATAAACAGGTAAAGAGACATTATAACAAATAATGATGGAAGCATAGTTCCTTCGTGCGAAAGCCTGGAAAAAGACCAACTCCATGGAGAAAATATAAAAACAATACATACTAAAAATGTGTATTGTTTATCATATATTTTTATTGCAGTTAGGTATAAAAAAATTAAACTTAATACAAAGCATATTACAGAAATACTTCTACCGCTTTCTATAGATAAGCCGAATATTTTAATTGGAATTACAGTTAGCCATGCATATAAAGAAGGTCTGTAATCTGATTTCCCAAATGCTTCTAAAACAATTGGGTATTTATGTCCAAATCTATCGGCACCAGTTTCTGATAGAGCATATGCGTCATAAATATTACTAAGTTCATCTTGATTTACAGGTAACGGAAGCTCACCTAATTTATAAAACCCTAAAATAGTTGCAATAAATACAAGAAGTATTAATTCTTTATTTGTGCTTTTGTAGCTAACCAGATTTTTATTCATTGGTTATTTGTTTTTCATTATTCATTTCTTTATTTAAATATGGACAATGTTTACAATTGTTTTCACAGCAAAATCCACGTTTTAAATGATAGGTTTCGGTGAAAACAAAACGACCAAATTCATCAATATAATAATCTATATTTTCCTGTAAATTATTTTCCATATTCTGAGTTCTTTTGCAGTTTTATATCTGTTTCTGATACATAATACCGAAACATAAAATAAAATGTTACTGCTGCAAGAATATGCCAGATGGCATGTCCTTGAATTAATGAATATTCATGACAAAGCATTCTTCCTGTTTTGGATGATTGCCAAATGATGTATGCAATAATAAAAGTAAAAGAATAAAAAAATGCCCATTTTTTCTCTATCGAAATTTTATTTCTGTAGATAATTGCATACTCTAGTAAAGTTGCCAATACTAC
>JANNVS010000202.1:0-2389 GCA_031414515.1 Sphingobacteriales bacterium
TTTAAAAATCAGCTAAAAAAATGATAAAAGTTCTATATTTTAATTGATAATAATTTAATACTTTTTGGGTTTATTAAGGTGTTTAATTGTGCATAATCTAAAGGATAAATCATTATTTACCTTAAAAATATTACCATTCAATAAGTTATTTTCAAAATATTTTGTAAAATATGCATTTAATTGTAATAAAATGCTTTAATTCGCAAACGACAAATACCACCTTTTTAATTTTATTCTAACCAAATTATAAAATGTTCTATTGGATAGCAATTCCAACAGAATATACCATATCATCGCCACATATTGATTTTCAAATTTTAATTAAAAATTGTTTGCTCTACTTTCTAACATCTTATATGTTAGTGGATTATTTAATTTTTTTATATCTCGTTTTATTCGGATTTGTTTCTTTATCAAATTTTATAAAACTCAGCGATTTTAAAGCTGAAAAAACAATTTTCACCATATTTTAATATTTAAATTCTTTTGGAATCATTCAAAAGTATTAACATTTTAAACCCTTTTAAAAAATGAAAAAATTACTATTTCTCTGTTGCTGCCTATTGGGCAGTATGTTTTATAGTTATGCTCAATATAATTTGGGTGGCACAGCAGCTCTATTGGCTCTTCCTAGCAATTTCAGACTTACAGAACCTTTAGAAGGTCAAGCTGGTTCAGTTTGGTTTAAAAACAAAATCTCATTAGCTTCCGATTTTACTGTAAGTGCTACTATAAATTTAGGTAATATAGATCCGGGAGGTGCCGATGGAATTGCATTCGTATTACAGCCTGTTTGTAATGGACTAGGAAGTGCTGGTGGGGGTATAGGTTATCAGGGGATTAGCCCCTCGTTGGCAGTCGAATTTGACACTTGGCAAAATACAGAAGTTCTTGACCCTTTATTAGATCATATTGGTCTTAATCAAAATGGTTTACTTAACCATACAGCTGGTGCCGTAGTAGGTCCTATTACTACCTTTCAAAGTTATGTAGATGTAGGAGAGTTGGAAGATGGACTCGACCATCCTGTACTTATTGAATGGAATGCAACTACCCAAATCCTAAAAGTTACATTAGATGGTATTGTAAGAATCAATTACCTTGGTGACATTGTTACCAATACATTTGGTGGTAACAGAAATGTGTTTTGGGGCTTTACGGGTGCTACAGGTTCTGCCGTAAATTTGCAAACGGTAAATATTTTATCAACCGATTTTGTTGAAGAAGGTTCTTTTCTTGTTACTAAACCTACCTGCCCCAGCTTTAATAACGGTGCTATAGACCTAAATCCAGCTGGAGGTGTTAGCCCATTTACTTATTCATGGAGTAATGGTACTACTGATGAAGACATATCAGGGCTAACTGCTGGTATTTATACCGTATCAGTTACTGATGGAAATTTGCCTACTGGTTGTGTAACTATTTATTCAATTTTAGTTGAAGATGAGCTTGATGCTACGCCACCAGTTATTACTTTAACCCCTTCCAACGGCCCATTATCGGCATTAGGAGCAATTAATTCCTTCAATACAAGTGTGCCTGGTAGCAGCTCAGGCGGCTTGATGCACGGCCACGGAATAGCCTATGATACTCAAAGGAATACTGTGTGGGTAACTGATAATGAATTAGGCAATGATATATTTGAATTCCCAGCTACTCAGCCTAATTTATCAACTGTGGCTCCTTTAACAAGATTTCATCCAGCTGTATCTTCAGCCATTGAAGGAATTGCTTTCGACCCTACTGATAATACGCTTTGGTTAGTAGATGAAACTGGTCATGTGCTACATTATGATAGAGCCGGCACACAGCTTGCAGGAGGCTTTAATGTAGCCATTGGTAACACCTATGGGATTGCAATACAAGATAATTTTATTTGGGTGGGGAATGGTTCTGCTGCTTTTAAATTCAATAAAATAGGTGGTGCCTATGCTGGTGTAAGCTTTGGCACAGTGAATACTGGTTTGGCTTATGATACAGAAAGGCACCTACTTTGGTCGTCTATTTGGAATGATGGAAGATTTAGAGCATTTAATCCTGCAAATGGATTAGTAGTTTTTGTGAGTGATGTAATGCCTCCTGCAGTTCAGCAAGGGCATGATGTGTCCATTGGTGCTGGAAAGCTTTGGCTTGTTTCAGAAGTATTACCAATAGACCGAATATATTCTATAGAAATTATTGGTGGTGCCATCGACCAAATAATCGAATGCCATAGCACCTATACCGATCCCGGTTATACCACTACAGACAATTGCCCTAATCCGACTACAGTGGTTACAGGGTCTGTAAATCCAAATATGATAGGGACTTATACCATAACTTATACCGCAACTGATGTATTAGGTAATGCTTCAACTCTTACAAGAACAATTACCGTTTTGGATAGGGT
>JANNVS010000203.1:0-24261 GCA_031414515.1 Sphingobacteriales bacterium
ACGGTAAAGGAAATTGCTTATGAGTTGGGTTATGATGATGAATATTATTTCAGTAGATTCTTTAAAACAAACGCTGATGTTTCACCACAGATATATCGAGATACCGTTGGTTTTGCAAAAGCAAAGGCTTAGTACTTAAAACAGAAAAGACCATTTTCTTTCTCAAAGTCTCATAAATTATTCCTATTTTTCTAATCTAAAGTTTAGGCATGCCTATTAGAATGGTCGATGATGATAATCAACAAAAAGATTACGTTCCAAGTAATGACGGTGGCGGTGGCTCGCGTGGTGGTGGTGGTAGCGGTGGCTTAGGTGGTGGTTGTTTAACTGCATTTTTGCCTATTATTCTAAAATTAGTTTTCAAAAAACCATTAATCGGTATTCCAATTTTATTAATTGGTGGTTATTTCTTATTTAAAAGTGGAATACTTGGCGGTGGTGGGCTACCTTCCAATTCTAACCAAACATCTTTAGCAACTGGTGCTGAAATGAAAGAAGAAGTGTACGATAAGGCAGAAGTTGCTGCAGCACTTTCAGAATACGAAAAAAATCCATTACCTGAATTTGTGAGTTTGCTACAATTTGCACCGTCGCGCATGGACCAAGGTCAACAAGGTTCTTGTGTTGGTTGGGGAAGCGCCTATGCTGCACGTACTATTTTAGAAGCTTCTTCTACCGGTCAAAATCCGGACGAAATTGCGATGAGTCCATCTTTTGTGTATAATCAGATTGGTCATGAAAATTGTCAAGGTGCTTACATTACAAATGCTTGTAAGGTAATGTCGGAAGGTGGTAATATTCCTAAAAAATATTTTGAATACACCGACCAAAGTTGTGACCGCGAACCAAACCAACAAGTGTTGCAAGCTGCACAGCAGTTTAAAATTCGTGGCTATGAACGTTTGTCCGTAGATGGCGATGATTACACGACAGATTTTTTTGCTATCAAACAATATTTGGCGAAAGGTGCACCTGTAATTTGTGGAATGATGGTTGGTGGTTCTTTTATGCAAGATATGGCTGGTCAGAAATTATGGCAGCCCACACAAGATGATTATAGCATGGAAGGTTTTGGTGGACACTGCATGTGTATTATCGGTTACGACGACAGATTAGATGGAGGTTCTTTTCAAATTATGAATAGTTGGGGCCCAGGCTGGGGCGAGAATGGTGTGGCTTGGGTGCGCTATAAAGATTTTATGCATTTTAATAAAGAAGCATATGCATTACAACCATTACCAAAACGCGGTGAAATGGCTGCACGTAAATTTGAATGTGCTATTGGCTTAGTAAATAACGATACCAAAAAATATATCAGCTTAACAAATTCCGGAAATTTATTTTCTACTACAACACCAATTGCAAAAGGCACGAAATTCAAAATAGAAGTACAAAATTCTATTGAATGTTATATTTATATTTTTGGACAAGAAACGGATGGAAGCAGTTATGTATTGTTTCCATATACACCGAAACATACTGCATTTTGTGGCATTACAGGCTATCGCTTATTTCCAAAAAACCAATCTCTACAAGCAGATAATATAGGTAATAAAGATATGATGGCGATTGTAGTAACCAAAGAAGCAATAGATTACAATCAAATAAATTATGCAATAAATTCTGCACAAGGTGATTACAGAGCAAAAGTGATGAGTGCTTTAAATAGTTGTGCTTTAACAAATGTGCAATATGGTTCTGATAAAGGAAGAATTGTATTTTCTGCACAAAGCGATAGTAAAAATGCGGTTGTAAGTATTATTGAGATTGATAAAAATTAAAACAAAAAAGCATGTCGTTTCTAATTTACGGTGCCAGCGGATATACAGGCAAACTAACAGTGGAACGTGCTGTAAAGAAAGGCTTAAAACCTACACTTGCTGGAAGAACTGAAAGCAAAATAAAACCTATTGCCGATGAATTCGGATTAGAGTACATCATATTTGGTTTAGATGATATTGACATCATTGCTTCTAATCTTTCAAAGTTTCCTGTGGTTTTAAATTGCGCAGGTCCATTCAGCAGAACAGCGAAACAAATGGTAAAAGGTTGTTTGCAAGCAGGCACTCATTACTTAGATATCACTGGCGAAATTGAAGTTTTTGAATTGGTAAAATCGTATCATCAAAAAGCGGTTGACAAAAATATTATTGTGATGTCAGGTGTTGGTTTTGATGTAGTACCAACCGATTGCATGGCAAAATATTTACACAATAAACTACCTGATGCTACACATTTAGAATTGGCTTGGTTTGGTTTAGGTGGCAGCATTTCTCACGGCACTATGAGTACCATGGTAGAAGGTTTAGGACGATTAGGTGCTGTAAGAGAAAATGGAAAAATGATTGCAAAATCAACAGGACACGAAGGAAAAGTAATTGACTTTGGTATCAGAAAACAATTTTGCATGACGATTCCTTGGGGCGACATTTCTACTGCATATAGCACCACGGGCATTCCAAATATTAAAGTGTTTACCGGCGTTCCGAAGAGCAGTTATAATATAATGAAGCTGCAGTTTTTATTCAATCCAATTGTTCGTTTAGATTTTGTAAAAAAACAAATTCAAAAATACGTAGATAAAAATATCTCCGGACCAAGTGCTACACAAAATGAAAAAGGAAAATCCTTGATATATGGAAAAGTAACCAATGCAAAAGGTGATGTTGTGGAGGCAAGATTAGAAACAGCAGAAGGCTATTTATTGACAGCAGAAATGTCGTTAATCATTACACAAAAAATTGTAGCTGATAAAACTTTAAAGCCAGGTTATCATACACCAGCTGAATTATTTGGTCATGAATTAGTGTTGGAAATGCCAGGCTCGAAATTTATTGGATAATAAACTTTATTTCAGTTTTACTCTTATTCCAATCTGTTGTGCAAGATATTTACCCTGTAATAATCCTTTTTCAATGGCTTCTTGATAGTGAATACCGCCGTATAGTCTTGATATTCCTGCTTCCTGAGCAGCTGCATTAAAGGATGTAAAACTTCTTGGAATATAGTTAAAGTACTCAAAATTGATACTGTCTGTAAA
This sequence comes from Sphingobacteriales bacterium, assembly GCA_031414515.1. GTDB lineage: Bacteria > Bacteroidota > Bacteroidia > Chitinophagales > JADIYW01 > JADJSS01. The sequence goes on from JANNVS010000203.1 coordinate 3,041, forward strand.
TGCAACCGTGCCTAATAAACTCGTTAAAATTTCGGCAGCAGCTCCTGAACAAACCGAATGCCCTGAAGGATATTCAGGAAATGGCGGTGTTGGGTCTGCGCCTTGTCCAGTTGTCCAGCCTGAATTAATATAGGCTTTGATGTACGTTTCAGGACGTAATAAATTGTATTTATATTTTGCATCCCAACAGGAAATAAAAGCATCCGCTGTTGTAATTCCGACCATTGCATATAATTCCGCTGCTTTGTCTAATTTAAATCCTTTCTGATGGATAACATATTGTAAAATACCTATCCAATGTCCAGCAGGTGTTTGTGTACCTGAAGGGTCACGCCACCATAATACAATATCGCTTTGTTCGTTAGTTCTATTATTTACAGCACGTTGCACCCCTACCGCCTGTCTGCCAAATGCAGAAGCAGTGTCAGCATTAAATAGAATCGTTTGTGTTATTTCAAACTGACTGGAAGAATCCATTGTAAAGGAACGCAGCTGTCCCCAGTAAGGTTCTGCCGGACTGAGGTGTGCAACATCTGTAGGCTCCCAATACCATTGATGTATAGAATCTCTTGCAGGAACTATATATGACATTGTTCTTATGGTTTGAAAATTATCTGCTGCTGCATATTTTAGGATGGCGTTTGCTACGACCACTCCATGAGCTTTGGATTTGGTGATGATGGAATCTGTCACAGCTGTTTTAGATGCTAAGAATCTATCGTGTAAAGCATTGATAGAATCTACATTTACGGCTAAAAGAGATGGAATAATTGTATCACATTTTGAGACTAACGATAGTGCTTCATTAATTACTATTCCATAATCTAAAGAATCTGTATTTACAGGAATTGAATTTAAATTGAATCCATTAAGCTGACCTTGTAATGACTTATTATTTTTGATACCCTCAAAAACACTTTCATATAAAGTAATACCAGCATAAGCATATATTCTAGATGCTCGAGGTGGATTAATATTTTGATTTCTGACTATTGTTCTGAATAAATTCATCCAATCTATGGCTATTTGTGCATCATATTTTCTTGCGTCTGATAAATTTGGTTTTGTTTGTATAATTGGGTCTGATGAATCTTTTTTACATCCACTTATAATAAAAATTAATCCAATAAAAACTGGAATATATTTTAGAATAAAATTCTTCATTCCATAAAATTGATTATTGCAAAATAATATCAAAATCTACCAATTCAATAAACACTTGCACACGTTCTTCTATTTCTTGATTTGTAACTTCTTTTAATCTTTCTGGGCCAAATTTTTCTACGCAAAAACTTGCCATCGCTGAACCATAAATTACAGCACGTTTCATATTTTCAAATGATAAATCTTTTGTTTTTGCTAAAAACCCCATAAAGCCACCTGCGAAAGTATCGCCTGCACCGGTTGGATCAAATACATCTTCTAGAGGCAAAGCTGGAGCAAAGAAAACGCGGTTGCCATGAAATAATAATGCGCCGTGTTCTCCTTTCTTGATGATCAAGAATTTTGGTCCCATTTCTATAATCTTATTAGCTGCTTTTACTAATGAATATTCATTTGTCAATTGTCTGGCTTCTTCTTCATTCACAATCAGCAAATCCACCATTTTTAATACTACCTTCAATGGCTCTAAAGCAATATCCATCCAAAAATTCATCGTATCCATCGCTATCAGCTTTGGTCGTTCTGTCATTTGCGAAATTACTTTTGCCTGTAAAACCGGGTCAATATTGCCCAAGATTAAAAATTCTGCTGATTTGTATTTTTCAGGTAAAACCGGATCAAAGTCTGCTAAAACATTCAAATCTGTTACCAATGTATCTCTTCGGTTTAAATCCATATGGTATTTCCCACTCCAGAAAAACGATTTTTCGCCTTCTTTTATCTGAACACCATCTATATCTGTACCTATTGATTTCAGATAACTAAGTTCATTTTGGTCGAAATCATCACCAATTACGCTAACTAATTGCATGTTATTGGTAAAATGGCCTGCGGAATGACAAATATAATTGCCAGATCCACCTGTTATCTTATCCACTTTGCCAAAAGGCGTTTCTATGGCATCAAATGCTACTGTACCTACTACTAAAAGACTCATAAAAAATTTTTGCAAATATTGCATAATTATTTTTAATAGCCTACATTTGCAGTCCAAATTAAAATATTCTTCCTTAGCTCAGTTGGTTAGAGCATCTGACTGTTAATCAGAGGGTCGCTGGTTCAAGTCCAGCAGGGAGAGCGAAGCGGTTGAATATTCAACCGCTTTTTTATTTTTATTATTTCAATAACTCTTCTGGTACTATTTCACCCATTTTCTTCGCTTGTTTAGCATCATTTATAGACGAATTTATGTTTCCTGTCATTCTATAGGCCCTTGATCGTCCTAAATAATAGAGTGCCACCGTGTTTTTTATTGCTATCGCTTTATTATAATCTATTATAGCATCTTCATTCCTTCCTAACCCAAATTTACACAACCCACGGCCATAATACATATCAGCATTATAAGGGTTTAATTTGAGATATTCATCATGGTCTTTAATTGACAATTCAAACTGATTGGTATTAAAATAAATCAATCCACGATTTAAATATCCATTTATGTTTGATGGATAAATCATAATTCCTTTTGTCAAATCTTTTAGTGCCTGTTCCATATTTCCTAGTACGGCATATGCAACACCTCGATTAACATTAATCTCTCCTGTGATTTTTTTGTCCAACTGTCCACTAATAGAATCCTTTTCAATAGATGATTTATAATTCTGTATAGCCAACTGTACTAATTCATTTTGCTCCTGTTTGAAATTAATCCGTTTTGGATCCAGACGAAATGCCATATCCAAGTACACCTTAGCCAATCCGTTATACGTGTATGGTTCTTTCGGATCCATTTTTATTGCTTGTTTGTAATTTTCGGCAGCTTTTGCGAAGTCTTTTTTATCGTCACGATAATAATTTCCTGCTTGTTTCCATGCGAGCGGACTGTCAGGATAGTAAATTTTTACATGCTCCCAAAGTGTACCACTATCTTCCCATATTTTAATTTGTTTTATCGTTATAAACGAAAACAAACCTAAATATAAACCGGCAAAAAGTTGCAATGGAATCTTAAACATTGGTTTTTTTTGTATTATCCAATCATATCCTTTAATCATTATAAAAAATAGACCGATATAAGCAATATAGGTAAAACGGTCAGCTAAAAAACCCTGTCCTGCTCCTAAAATTTGTAACAAAAACATGACGTTGAATGTAAAAAATGACCAACCAAATAGTAAATCATATTTCTTTTGACGAATAGTCCAAACTAAAAAAACGGCAAGAAGTATTGGAACAATGGCTAAAGAAACATATGCCTGAATTGGCAATTTAGGTGGATAAGGATATAATGGTGACATTTTATATGGAAAAATCCACTTGATAATATAAATAGCATATGAATAAGCACCGACAGCTAATTTGTCTATAAAATTAAATGAAACCACGCTCTGGTCTGAATTAATTGAGTTTTGTTTACTCAGAAAATAAATATTAATTATACCAAAGGCCAAGGAAAGTATCCACCATGGTAGCTTTTCAAAAATTAATATTTTTGGCGAAGTCCATTTGCGTTTAAAATAAAAATCTATGGCAACCATAGTTAATGGTAAGGTTACTGCTTGTACTTTTGAAAAACAGGAAAGTATTGACAATAAAATTGTGAGTATATACCAATTTTTCTTATATTTCTCTGAATTGAGATATGTTATATAAGTTAACAGCGCTCCAAGAAAAAACATACCATATAAAACATCTTTTCGTTCTGTAATCCACGCAACAGACTCTACCCGCATAGGATGTATACCAAAAAGTAATGCTCCAATAAAGGCAGCTGTATTGCTCAAGCCCAATTTTATAAAAAGAAGATATACAAAAAATGTGCAAAGCAGATGTAAACATAAATTATCAAAATGAAATATAAATGGCTTCAAAACAGGATCTGGTGCAAAAAAATATTTTTCTAAAGCGAATGTAAAAACAGGTAGCGGATTGTAGTTTCCAATTACATTAGATTGAAATATAATCTTAACCTTTTCCCAATCCCAACTGGATGAAAACAGTCTAAGGGTTTCATTCTCTAAAATATTATAGGGGTCATCCCAATTGACAAAATTTAAATTCAAGCTATGTTTGAAAACAAAAAAAGTTATCAATAATAATAGGAAACCAAAACCCAAAAAATAAAAATCAAATTGCTTTTTGGGTAGTTTTATATTTATTTTCTTAATCCCAGATTGGCCATGGTGGGTAATGTTTTTATGTTTTGTTTTTAAATTATTTTTTGCCATAACATTTCTGCTTCGTTTTTAATATTGCTGCTTAAATAATAGTTTGTATAAAAATAGATTTTTTTTTAATTTTTAAATGCGTATTACCCGCCACAACCCAAAAGAAGGTTGACGTTTTTTTTCACCAACTCTTCTAGTTCAGGCATTAGGCTTTTGGGTGTGTTAGAATATGATGGAATAAAAGGCTCTTCGTTTTCTATATTGTTTACTTCCGCCAGAAGCATTTGGTCTCTATCCAATAAAAGTGGATTGTCATTTTCTACTAATTTTATTTTAGGTGATGCCATCCTTAAAATTAAACATTTATCTTTATAAAGATAAATGAAAAAAATTATATTGAAATATAACGGTTTTCTGCGTAGCATACGGTTGCTTCATTTTATCTATAATTATATTAACAAAAAAGGTTTGCAGCATAACAAAAATTTGTATTCCTATTTTGAAATTAAAAAATCATTGTTTGATAGTATATCGCATAAAGATTTTAAAGATAAAAAGGCCAAAGCGCCTTGGTTGGATTCTATCATAAATGAGAAAGAAATTAAGAATCATCCTCAGTTTTCTCGTTTTCCTGAAAATATAGGTCAACAATTATTACTTTGGAGTAAAAGTGGTTTTTTAGTTTGGGATAAATTCTTAGATGGAGAAACGACAGATGCCATTAACAATGAAATAAATGAGTTGCTTACAAAAGATGAAGTAGGATTTAATTATACCAATCGGAAAATTTTTAATGCCTTCCAACAGTCTTTTACTGTAAGAAAGGTAATTAAAGAAAAACGTTTATTAGATCTCTTGTCATTTATTTTAGATAAAAAAATTCTTCCATTTCAAAGTATTAATTTTTTAAAAGGAAGTGAACAACAGCCACATGCAGACACTATACACATGACTACCTTTCCGCAAGGATATATGATTGCTGCATGGTTTGCATTAGAAGATATTACTTTTGAGCAAGGTCCGCTTTCATATTATCCGTCATCACATTTGTTACCATATATTACAAATGCTGATTATGAAAACGAAAGTAATAAATTTATGTTGGATGGTGATGCAAATAAAAAATATGAATTGAAAGCTGCGAATGTAATCCAACAAAATAATTTACAGAAAGAAATCTTTATTGCAAAGAAAGGTGATGTATTTATCTGGCATGCTAATTTGATTCATGGTGGTGAAGATCAATTAAATAAAGCTTTGACGCGCAAAAGTATGGTGGTGCATTATTTTGCTGAAAATGTAATTGCTTATCACGAAATAAGTGAACGACCTGCTATTTTTGACACAGAACTAGTAGGTGAAATACAAGATGATTTTTATAACGGACAATAGATGCATTAAAATTTTATGTTTTATAATTTTTAGAGACTGCTCTCGTATAATATACAGTAAGCCTGGAATAATCACTAACGATTAATAAAAAGAGAAATAAATTGTAAATATTTAGGGTGTATCATTACCATAATTCATCTTCATTAACATCTGCTGGTTTTTCAAAATGAAATAATTTTCGTGTTTCTATTTTTTGTTTTTGACGGTCAATAATTAAATCGGTAATTATTTCTGCAGCGTTTTCACCTTTGTGCTCTTGCATTAATTTTCTTACTTTATCTTCATGCACATCTATTCTGTATAACAAATACAAAAGATGTTCAAAGTCGTCGTTTATCCAGTTGTTTATTTTCTGAATGATAAACTTTCTGAACTCTGCAAAAGAATTAAAGTTGATAGCATTTTCTTCTAACAACTGTAACGTGTACTCTTGTATTTTTAATGTATCTTCCATTTAGATGCTGTGATGTGTGAGATAAGATAATTAGAAATAATTTAATTCACAACTGGCTTAATATCTATTTCTCAAATCTCAAAATCTCATTTCTATAAGTCTATATAATCACTTTCTCAATTCCCATTCCAAAAAGCGCAAAATCAAACCGTATCGGATCTTTGCTGTCAATCATCTTTAAGTTACATGTTAATTCTGTAACTGTCAACCAATCTCTTTGTTTTCTTTCAATTAATCTTAATCGTCGTGCGTAATTTTCTACGTGCACATCTAATGGACACATTAGTATTGCCGGCTTTAAAGTTGACCAAATGCCAAAATCTACACCATTTTTATCTTTGCGAATCATCCAGCGCATATACATATTCAATCGTTTGCACGTCGATTTTCGTTCAGGTGTAGCAACATGTTTTTTAGTTCTGTTTGGAAAATCTTCTAAAGAAAAAAATGAATTGTGAAAATTTATTAATGCTTGTTCTGCATCCTGTTTCATAAATAATATTTCTAATGAATCGTGTGTAGAATAATGTTGTTTCAGAAATTCAATAAAATACAACACATCCGTTGCATTAAACGTACGATGCACAAAAGTTGTAAATGGTTTTAATTCATTTGGTGAATGATTTAGAATAAAATCATGCGGTTGATTATCCATTAACGTCATTAATTTATTACAACTATTGATAATAGACTTGCGATTTCCCCAAGCCAACGTTGCTGCAAATAAACCTGCAATTTCTATGTCTTGTTTTTTAACAAAACGATGTGGAATCGAAATCGGATCATCTTTAATAAAATCTTTACAATTGTATTTATCATGATAGAAATTTAAAATATCAATGGTTTGTTGCGAAATCATATCTTGTTTTTGTTACACTGAGATTTTACACTGAGCTTCTCTTTTTCTCTGTGTAACTCTGTGATATTATGATTGATTAAGCGATGAATTATCACTTGATTGTTTTAAAATGTACAAGATGTGTTTTCCTGCAAACCATAAACCAACAAATGCTGATAGCGATAACATCGGAATATTTCTTTGTAAAAGAAAAAAATCATACGCACCATGTAATAAAATTGGATACACCAATCCTTTTCGCATCAATTCAGCTCTATGGGTTAAATCAAATTTTGCCAAACCAACATAGTAACCCATAATTACTGCAAAAATTGCATGAGCAGGTATCGCTGTTACCATACGCATCAATGCCACGCCAACGCCACCTTGCGCAACGTATAAAATATTTTCGAACGCAGCAAAACCCATTCCTATCATTACAGCATAGACAATGCCATCCATTGGCTCGTTAAATTCTTTTCTTTTAAAGAAGATGTATCTTAAAAAAAAATACTTTGCAAACTCTTCGCTTAAGGCTACTACCAAAAAAGCAAAAATGGCGGTGTTGATTGGATTTTGTGAAATATTAAAATAATGGCCTCCAATTACAGAACTTATAGCTGCAGGAAAAACACTAAATATGCCAAAACAAAAAGCTAGTATCATTAACCATTTTGGCTCTTTGTCAAACCGATCTTTATGTATAACATATCCACAAATGGCTAATGCAGGCGCAATGGCTGATATAATAAGCGTCCAGGTCATATTAGTTTAGAATTAAAGATGAACTATTTATCTCTTAGATATTTGAAATCATATTCTATAATCCAAGATATTCCTTTATCAAATGTTATTTCACCCAATTGTCGAACTTCGTTTGTGCTCGTGTTAGAAAATGTTAATCTTCTAATACCATTTTGTCCATTGCTCAATACTTCTCTAGAAGATTGAAAACACATAGCACCGTCAATATATTTTCCATTTATAAATTCAGTAACGCTTCCTTTGTCATCCACCCAAGTTTGCTGCCATTGTTTTGTGTCTGCATTATAAAAATTAAAACTTTTTCCTTTGTTGCCAAAATAATCTGTCCAATTTTCTTGTATGACACATTCATTTAAAATTTGTTCAATCTTACTAGTGCCTGTTTGTTGTCCTTGTAAATTATACACATTCCATTCGCCTATCCAAAAATTAAATTGTTGTGATTCTTGTTGAAAAGAACAAGGTGAAACATTCTTCTTTATTTTATCAGTGATGATTTTAAATTTCGAATCATCCTGCAGACTCTTTAAATCTGCGTCATCTAGTGTACCTTGATATTGGGTGTAACCTGCAATAGCAGCATTGTCTAACCAAGCTAATGCGCTGTCTTTTTTCAAAGACATGCTGTATGCGCAAGCAATATTATACATGATGCCAGAATTTCCATTATACGCTACTGATTTTTTAAATGCATCAATTGCTTTATTGTATTGTTGTAAATTGAAAAAACATTGCCCAATTTTATTTAACTGAAAACCTGGTTTGTCCTTTGGATTTATTTGTAAATATGTATTGTATGCTACTGCTGCATTTTCCCATTGTGCTGCCTTAAATAAAGAATCCGCAAATACTGCTTGTGCATGCATTTGTTTAGAAAAAATGACTAAACATAAAATGATAAAAAATGATAGTTTATTTTTCATTTGTATCTATTTATCGTGCAATAAAGTTATCCTATTGCATTTCTTAAATCTTCGATTAAATCATCTACATCTTCAATACCAACACTTAAACGAATTAAAGAATCTACTACACCTGTTTTTATACGTTCTTCTAATGGTATGCTGCCATGCGTCATCGTTGCAGGATGGCCAATTAATGATTCCACGCCACCAAGCGATTCTGCTAAAGAAAATAATTTAGTAGAAGATAATAATTTATTCGCAGCATCAATGCTATCATCTTTTAAAGAAAAAGATACCATAGCGCCAAATAACTTCATTTGTTTTTTGGCAATTTCATGACCTTTGTGTTCAGAAAAACCAGGATAATGCACATCGCCAACTTTTGGATTTGATTTTAAATACGCAGCAATTTTTTCTGCATTTTCACACGCACGTTGCACACGTATGTGCAGTGTTTTGATACCACGCAAAATTAAAAAACAATCTTGTGGACCAGGCACTGCACCACACGCATTTTGCAGGAAATACAACTGGTCTGCCAATGCTTTATCTTTCACCACAATGGCACCATGAATAGTATCGCTGTGGCCGCCTAAATATTTTGTTGCTGAATGTATAACCATATCTGCACCTAAATCTAATGGTGTTTGCAAGTATGGTGAAGCAAAAGTATTATCGACACAAACTAATAAATTATGTTTTTTTGCCAATGCGCAAACCGCTGCAATATCTACAATATTCAACATTGGATTCGTTGGTGTTTCTATCCAGATTAATTTTGTATTTGCATTGATAGCGTTTTCAATGTTAGAAATATCTGTCATATCAACGAAAGAAAATTCCAAACCAAATCTTCCAAAAACTTTGGTGAATATGCGGTAAGTGCCGCCGTATAAATCGTTACAGGAAATAATATGGTCGCCGCTATTAAATAATTTTGCAACAGCATCGGTTGCAGCTAAACCACTGGCAAAACAAATTCCGTGCGTACCGTTTTCTAATGCTGCTAACTGATTTTGCAATATGTTGCGCGTTGGATTGTGCGTGCGTGCATATTCAAAACCTTTGTGTACACCAGGTTCATCTTGTACGTATGTTGATGTTTGAAAAATTGGCGTCATGATAGCGCCTGATGTTGCGTCTGGTTCTATGCCTGCGTGGATTACTTTTGTTGCGAATTTCATTGTTTAGTATTTAGTTATAAGTACTGAGTACTTAGATTATTAATTTGTTTAATTCTTCAAAACATTAATCACCAAACCTGATTTTAGTTTTGGTTCGAACCAGGTGGATTTTGGTGGCATGATGTTGCCTGAATCTGCAATGGCGATGAGTTGGTCTAATGAAACAGGATAGAATGCAAATGCAATTTTCATTTCGCCTGAGTCAACACGTTTTTGTAATTCGCCTAAACCACGAATTCCACCAACAAAATCAATGCGTTTGTCGGTTCGCTGGTCTTTAATATTTAAGATATTATCTAAAATATATTTTGATAAAATCGTAACATCTAAAACAGCAATCGGATCGTTTTCATTATACGTATTTTTATTGGCGGTAAGTTTATACCAATTTCCGTTTACATACATTGAAAATTCGTGCAGTTGTGTTGGCTTATAAATTTCGTTGCCGATTTTTTCTAAAGCAAAATTTTCGACAACCTTTTTCAACAATTCTTCTTCTGATAAACTATTTACATCTTTCACCAAACGATTATAATCTTGTATTTGCAATTGATTGCTCGGAAATAAACACGATAAAAAATAATTGTACGGTTCGTTTTCAGTGTAATTTGGGTTTTCTTCACGTAGCTGTTTACCAACTTTTGCAGAAGCTGCGGAACGATGATGTCCGTCAGCAATATAACTTGCAGCAACATTTTCTTTAAACAAGGAAGTAAGTTTATTGATAATATTTTCATTGTCGATTTTCCATAACTGATGGCGCACATTTTGCGAATCTGTAAAATCATTTTCCACAGCGTGATGTTCGCAATAGTGATTAATAATCACATCAATTTCTTCTACTGATTTATATGTTAAAAAAACCATACCTGGCTGCGCCATTTTGGTTTTCATGTGTTTGATTCTATCATTTTCTTTAGCAACTAAAGTAAGCTCATGTTTTTTTATGTTGTCATTAAAATAATCATCTATCGAACTGCCAGCCACTAAACCGGTTTGTGTTCTACCGTTCATGGTTTGCGCATAGATGTATAAACACAGCATTGCATCTTGTACTAAAATTCCATCTTTTATAAAACCATCAAAAATTTCTTTTCCTTTTGCATAGACTTCGTCTGCGTATTGATCAATAGTTACATCGAAGTTTATTTCTGGCTTAGATATTTTAAGAAAAGAAAATGGATTGTCTTTTGCTTCTTCTTTTGCTTCTGCAGAATTTAAAACATCGTATGGTTTTGCAGCAACTTTGTCAACAATATCTTTGCGTGGTCGTAAGCCTTTAAAGGGTTTTATTGTAATCATCTTTTCACCGTTTTGGTTGCTGTTTTTTTTTATTTAATCGTTTTTGTTTTAATTTATCTAAAATTGGTGTCACTCCTTTTTTCTCTGTTGTCTCAGTTAGAAAAGTATCAATTCCGTATTTTTGAAAAGAGCCGTCAGTAAATGATTCTAACGCGCGTAAATAAATCGGATTCTGTTCATTCGTAATTTGATAGTAGGCACTACCGTTCCATAGGTTTTGTGCTAATAATCCTTTTAATTGATTCTGTATCGTTGGAATACTTTTGTTGAAATTTTCAGTCGAATCCGGCTCTACTTTCTTTGCTTTAGCAAAGGCATAAAAATTAGCCAAGAATAAAGTATCTACATTAAAGTTCTTAATAAAAAATTCTATGTTTGGATATTTTTTTTCTAAAAATGCTCTATTGTTATTTACATATTCTAATAAAAATTGATTGAATGAACCCGAACGAACAAGCTTTCCGTAAAACCTAGAACTCCATGTAGTATCTAAACCAACAAATATATCAGGAGTTATTCCACCACCACCATATACAATTCGTTTGCTATTTGTATAGTATTTTGTAGTGTCAACAATTTTTAATTTTGTCGAATCAAATAATTCGCCACTTTCATATCTATCTTCTATATCTTCATGATATACATCTAGGCCTTTCGCATAAGATTTTTGGATGTTTCTTCCGCTAGGTGTGTAGTAGTGTGCCATTGTTAATCGGACTACCGATTGGTCTGGTAGTGCATATCCTTTTTGTACCAATCCTTTTCCATATGTTCTTCTTCCAATGACTAAGCCTCTGTCCCAGTCTTGAACTGCGCCTGAAACAATTTCACTGGCAGATGCTGTGTTTTGATCTACTAAAATAACTAATTCTCCTTTCTCAAAATTACCTTCAATTGTTGCATTTAAGTCAATTCTTGGCTGAGAACGTCCTTCAGAATATACGACCAATTTACTCGAACTCAAAAACAAATCAGAAAGTGTATGTGCTTGATTTAAATATCCACCACCATTGCCCGTTAAGTCTAAAATAATTTTCTTTGCTCCTTGTTTTTTTAATGAATCGATTGCCGCTTCTGTTTCTTCTGTAGCTGTGGCTGAAAATCTTTCTAACTTTAAATATCCAATTTCTAGTGTTGCCATATATTGTGCTCCAATGGCAAATATTGGAATCTTATCTCTTATGATTTCAAATTCCAGAAGCTCTTGTTCGCCACTTCGTTTAATTTTTATCGTAACCTTGGTGCCCTTTTTGCCTCTTAGTTTTTTAAAAACTCCATCATTATTAATGCCAACACCTGCCACTTTTGTTGTATCTACAAAAACTATTTTATCTCCATCTTGTATGCCTACTTTTTGAGAAGGTCCACCTTGAATAACATGTACAACTTGTATCGTGTCCTGATAAATCTGAAATTGAATTCCAACTCCTTCAAAGTTTCCCTCTAGTGGTTCATTTGCTTTTTTAATTTCTTCTGCATTCATATATACTGAATGTGGGTCCAGCTTCTTCAGTACTTCTTTGATGCCAATTTCCACCAAAGAGTCCATGTTTGTTTGTTCCACATAATAATTGTCAAGCAAATTAAGAAATGTAGCCATCTTTTGTTGATACAGTTGTGCGAATGAGCAATAAGATGCAATACATATAAAATAAATAGTGAGTAGCGTTTTTTTCTTCATTATAATTTATAAGAAATTAAAAATACAAATTTGATTGAAAGGTAGAGTGTTATACTTTCTTATTTTTTTTTCTAAAACGAATGTTTAACAATTCAACCATAAATGAAAATGCTACTGAAATATAAATAATTGCTTTTTCTACTTCTCTTCCTAATCCTTCCATTATAAGAGTTACGCCAATCATAATTAAAAATGATAATGCCAGAATTTGTAAACTAGGGTGTTTGTTGACAATTTTACTTACGGGTTCTGTAAATTTCATCATTACTAACATAGATAATACTACCGCTATTATCATCACTAGTATTTCTTTTACTATTCCAATTGCAGTTAGTATTGAGTCAAATGAAAAAACCAGATTTAATAATGCAATTTGGATTAATACTGAAGTAAAAGTAGATTTCGTTTCTATTTTATTTACATTAAACTCATCGTCATCACCTGTAATTTTATGGTGGATTTCTGTGGTAGATTTATAAATTAAGAAGATACCACCAAGCAACAAAATGATTCCTTTTCCAGTAAGTTCAAATCCGAATGACTCAGGAATAATATTTTTATTTAATCCTAATATATAGCCCAAGAAAAATAATAGTATAATTCGAAGTATTAGTGCGATAGTCAATCCTATCGTTTGTCCTCGTTTTCTGTCTTCTGGTTTTAATTTTTGCGTTACAATTGAAATAAATATGATATTATCTACACCTAAAACAATTTCCAGAAAAGTAAGCGTAAATAAGCTTATCCAGGTCGACGTTTCTGTAAAAATACTAAAGTCCATTATTATCTTATCAATTGGTTGAATGCAAAGATACATTTTGCAACAAATTATTCAATAATATTAAATCATAGTAATGAAACTGACATTTAAGCAATCTAATTAGAGGATAGATTTTGTTGTATTAAAACAACATGTTATTTTGTCAGGATACCCAATAAAAGTATCAAAAACAACATTAAAAAATACTGGTATGCCTGTACTTCTTTAATAATAGGTAATTCTTTTTTCATTTTGTTTGGTATTTGAATTTTAAATTATACCAAATCAAACACAATGTCAATTATTTTAATACAAATTATATAAATATGTACTCTGTGGAAATGTGGACAAAACCGTAAGTTGGAAAATTGTTTTGAAAAAGAAAGAATTCTATAATTAATTATGTTCTATCAATTCCTTTATATTGTAAATCATGTTGATAATAAAATAAATCCCAATTGCCATTGACATACTCTAATGACGTGAGGTTTTCTACCCAGTCGCCACTATTTAAATAAACAGCTTTACCCTTCTCTGTAATCACTTCTCTTATTTGTGGCTTATGAATATGTCCGCATATAATGTAATCATAGCCTTCTTCGATACCAATTTCTATAGCAACATCTTCGAAATCCTGTATCTTACTTTTTACAATAGTTTTTACTTTGTCTTTGATATATTTTGAAATCAGAATTCTATCTTTTCCATATTTCATTCTCACATTATTTACAAATCGATTTATCTGCCAGATTTTATCATAAGACCTTCCTCCAAGTTTAGCTAACCATCTGGCCGAACCGCCTACTGATAAATCATATTTGTCGCCATGAAAGATCCAATGCTTTTTGCCATCGATTTCCAAGATAATTTCGTCACGTAATTGTAGGGTATCAAATTTGTATCCCGAATAATTTCTCATGTGGTCATCGTGATTACCTGTAAGGTAATATACAGGGATTCCTTGACGTGCCATCTCTAATACTAAAAATACATTTTCAATATGTTCTTGAGGAAAATATCCTGCTCCAAAGTTCCAAAAATCTAACCAGTCACCATTTATTATTAATATAGTAGGATCGATACTTTTTAAGTACCGGTTTAATTCAGCAGCATGACAAGCACGAGTACCCAAATGGATATCAGAAATAATACATATTTCTATTCTTCGTTTTTCTTCTGTCATGTTGATTTAAAAGTAAGAAGTAAAATGTAAAAAGCTACTCCTTTTTTATTAATAAAATGTGTATTGATTAAGTATATCTGTTTTTAAGTAATAATCTTTTAAAATTAACTTAACCGACTAAACTGTGATAATTTTTTAGTTTTTTGCATATTTGTATATAAAATTGAAAATATTATTCACATTTAAAAAGTTATAACATGTCATACGCTAAATTAGAGTACATCTGGTTGGATGGTTACAAGCCTACGCAAAGCTTGCGTAGTAAAACAAGAGTAGAAAGAGAATTTACTGGAAAATTAGAAGATTGTCCAACATGGTGCTTTGATGGTTCCTCAACAGAACAAGCGCCCGGCGGTTCGTCAGACTGCTTATTAAAACCTGTTTTTATCTGTGTCGATCCAGATCGTAAGTTTAGCTATTTGGTAATGTGCGAAGTACTATCTGCTGATGGCACACCACACATTACGAATGGACGAGCAACCATAGAAGATGATGATAATGATTTTTGGTTTGGTTTTGAACAAGAATATTTTATCTGGAATCCAAAAACTAATAAGCCTATTGGTTGGACTGAATTTACTGAATCAGGTGAGCCTGGTCCTCAAGGTCCATACTATTGCTCTGTTGGTGCAGGCAAGGCTGTTGGTCGCAATATAGTAGAAGAACATTTAGATATTTGTTTAGAAGCAGGTTTGAATGTAGAGGGAATTAATGCAGAAGTGGCAATTGGACAATGGGAATTTCAAGTATTTGCAAAAGGTGCAAAAGCTGCTGGTGACCAAACTTGGATTGCACGCTATTTATTAGAAAGAACTGCTGAAAAATATGATTATTCTATAAACTGGCATTGCAAACCCTTAGGTGCAACTGACTGGAATGGCTCTGGTATGCACGCAAACTTTTCGAATACCGTTTTACGTACAAGCGGAAAACAAGAGGATTTTAATGTCATTTGTGAAGCATTTGCTCCTTTTGTGAAAGAACACATTGATGTGTATGGTGCAGATAATGATCAGCGGCTAACAGGAAAACACGAAACACAATCTATCGATACATTTAGTTATGGTATTTCTGATAGAGGTGCATCTATTCGTATTCCAATTGCGGCTGTAGATAAAGGATGGAAAGGCTGGTTGGAAGACCGTAGACCAAACTCTGCTGCTGATCCATATAAAGTGGCTGCAAGAATTGTAAAAACGGTTAAAACTGCAAAGGTATAAGATTGGTCAATAATTATAGCTCATTGCATGTAATAAAAAAAACTCGACTAAATTGGTCGAGTTTTTTTATGGTGTTAATTTCATTTTATCTAACATATCAAAAATAGCTTCTCTGGCATAAAAAGAATTTTTTAGATTTTGTTCTATTCCTTTTGTGTTTGAAGATTGTAACATAAAAAGTGCGTTATTAAAAGCATCCATTCGCAACATATTAAAGCCAAAGTTTATGGTTGCGCCTTGTCCAAAAATCGGGTCGAGCATGTCACCAACAAAAAATACATGGAAAATTCCCGAAGCATCTGTGTGGTATTCTTCTTTTAATTCTATTAAAAAACCAGGCACAGAGGCAACTGATTTATTGCCAAATAATAACCAATCTGCTTCATAACTCTTATACACACCTGTTTGTGCTAAAGATTGCGTCATATCAATAGTAACATGTGCGTTGATGCCTTCTAATACCAAGCGCGTAACCGAAGTAATGCTCATTGCGTTTTGGTAATATAAATTCCAATGATACTCTAAGTGTTCATTTAATAAATGCATTTTTAAATAATATAAATACCGTTTACTAAACTCAATAGAGAATTTTAGTGTGTATGTATTGTCTTGATAATCGTGATTGGCAATGGAAACAACAGCTGCATGTGTTATGGCTTTGTAAACCGTAGGAAAAGCGCCACGCTTGTCGTTGTGTGAAGAAAAAATTTCCTGTATGCGTGCTATGCGTACATCAAAATCTTCATAGGTAACCAGAGAAGCCGTATCGCACAACGAAATTAGTTCGTTGTATTCTGTTAATGGAATATCTTTTTGGTTTGCGTAAATATTCTTATGTTCTTTTTGACAAGAAATAAAAAGCCCAAGAACAATAAATAGAAATGGACAACGCATGTGTTTAACTTTAACTGATTTCTGTATAGTTAAAATTAAACAATTAAATTAACAACAAAATAGTTTTATTCTATTTTATAATTTATTTTAATTGTTCCTGAAAGAAGTTACCCATTCTTTCAAATGCATGTTTGCCTTGGTCGGTATTAAAAAACAAATGCGGAATTCCGTGTGGTAGGTTATACCAATGTGCTTCTAAATTTCCATGCAGCTCTTCTTCTAATTGTTTCACACGCCAAATCGGACACATCGGATCTACGTAGGCAAAATGACCTTGCACTTTTTTATCAATTAAAGATGAACAGCTTTTTGGAATACCGCTTCCTTTTAAACCAAACGAATGATGAAATACTACGGGTGCTTTCACTTCAGGACGAATGGCTGCATGCAATACAAAACCACCTGTTAAACATTGACCAACTACACCAATATTGGTTGAGTCTACATTTTCCATTTCTTTAAACTGATCTAATATTTCAAAAAATTCTGCCAATGGTGCGTTTCCTGTTGGCTCATTATTTCTCACTAAGCTATTCATAAAAAATTGTACGCAATAATTGCGAAGCGAAGAACCACCGCTATATAAATCCGGAATCAACACATTGTAATCACCTTCATTGCTTAAAATTTCCGCGCATTTATGTGTTGTTTTTTTGATGCCTGTTAAGTCAGGTAAAAACAAAATACCTGGTCTTTTTTCATCTGAAGGTGCTTCATACAAGAAAGCATCTATGGTGCGATTGAGTAAAGGAAGGTGTACAGTTTGCATATCAAATGTTTTTTCTTTTAGTAGAAATATAACGCAAAATTTCCGCAAAACCAAATCCGCAAATTGGTGCGTACATCATAGTGATTGGCAGCTTGTAACGCACTACTGGTAAAATTCCATAAATTAATAAAAAATAAAACATACTACCGACAAACAATAATGAAAATATTTTTCTTTGTTTTAGTGATGCAAGAATACCTATAAAATACAAGAAATAACATACTGATAAAAACAACAAAATAAAAACACCTAAAAATATTTCTGTGGTTGTTTTAGTTTTGAAAAAAAGTTGTACCTGTTGCCACAAACCTAATGTGTAACGCTGATTGTAATTCCATTTGACCTGGTTTTTTACATGTAACTTTTCTAAAAAGTTTTGTGTACCCATATTTATCATCATGCGCACCATGCCTAATGTTGTTGCTTTCATAAATGGTAAACGGTGTTCTGATAAATATTCTTTCGAAAAATTCTTATAATAATCTTCGTTTTCAAACGTAGAATACTTCCACATTTCTGTAGTTGAATTTGGAATATGCGTTGCATTCGGATATTGCGTTTTTAATAATTGCAAATTTTTATTGGCTACACAGTCTGTGTTTTCTTTAGTAATGGTCGCTTCTGTAAGCGCTACGCTGTTATAAAACAAGGATAATCCGGAAATACTACACATGCTAAAATGATTAAATTTTTCATAATTTCTGTACATCCATGGTACTATCAATATCACAGAGAAAAATAAAACAAGCACTGATTTAATTGCTTTTTCTTTCCATGTAAATTTATTCCAGATAATTAAAAATAAAATGATTGCAAATGGAAAATATAGCATCACGGGTTTTATAATAATATTAATGCCTATTAGAATTCCAATTAAAATAAAATAGTAGTTTTCTTTTCTTTCTAGTGCAATTACAAGAATGTATAATGTAATTAAAAATAATGTTGAAAATAAAATATCAGGATATAAAAAGTGACAAATTAATATCTGATGCGGATCAATCGCAATTATAAGTGCTCCGATAAATGCTGCTGTTTCATTAAAAACTTTATATGTGATTTTATAGATCAGATAAATACTAAAACAATTTAACAGAATTTGTATCAACAAAACCAACCATGGTTTAAATCCGACGAAAAAATAAATTATCGCTAAAAATGCCGGATAACCTGGCGTTCGCATTTCGTTGTCTGCAAATGAAAAATGATATAAAATATATTTAGCGAGAATTTGATACAATACGGCATCGCCTGCAATTACTTGTGTTTTTTCTACTTCTGCTGTCCAAGGTTGGTGAATAAAAAAAAAGATTAACCTCAGAAAAAGAGCGAGAAATAGAATGTATTTTATCTTTATTTTAGATAACATGCCTAAAAATACAAATTAGGATTTATCTTTTTAAAAAGTTTTTGGTGATTTCATTTAGAGCATTCACTTTTTCTTCAAAATTTCCTTTTAATGTATTACGGTATTCGTTTAAATTCAGAATTAAATCGTTGATATTTTCCGGTAAAATATCTTCAAATAATTCTCTGATTCTTTTACTTAAGGTTGGTGATTTTCCGTTGGTGGAAATCGCAATTTTTAAATCGCCTTTGGTAACAATACTTCCTAAATAAAAATCACATAACTTAGGTGTGTCTGCAACGTTGATCAATATATTTTTTTCTTTTGCTGCTCGATAAATTTGTTCGTTTAATTCTTTGTCTGCTGTAGCAGCAATGACGAGTTGTTTGTTTTCCAAGTCAGATTTTTCAAATGCTTTTTGTAAAACGACCGCTGTCTGCAGTCGGCTGACAGCTGACGAAATTTCAGCAGAAATTTCTTTTGCAACTACCGTAATATTTGCATTTGGAGAATTTTTTAAAATGAAAGAAACTTTTTCTGTGCCAACAAATCCACCACCAACTATCAAAATATTGAAGTTTTCTGTTTTGAGAAATATTGGATAAAGCGTGTTGATAATGGTGAATGTTAAATGGTGAATGATGAACTAATTACGTCGCCCACAATAATAATTGCCGGTGAAGAAATATTTTCGTGTAAAACTTTTTCTTGTATGTTAGATAAATTTCCGCTTACGATTTTTTCATTTGCTAAAGTTCCGTTTTGGATGATTGCGATTGGATAATTTTCTTGTTTATGCTTTTTAAAAACATCTACAATTTCTTCGAGCTTGCCGATACCCATTAATATCACAACTGTTGCAGTAGATTGCGCTGCGAGTTCAATATCTTCTGATAATTTTCCGCATGAAGTGGTGCCTGTAGTTATCCAGACACTTTCAGTAATTCCACGTTTGGTGAGTGGAATTTTTTGTGCAGTTGCTAATGCAGTTGCGCTCGAAATCCCAGGAATTACTGATGTTTCAATGCCATGTTGTTCTGCATATTCTATTTCTTCTTGTCCACGACCAAAGATAAACGGATCGCCACCTTTTAAACGAACGACACAACCATATTTGTTTGCATATTCTACAATTTGCTCGTTAATTTCATCTTGTTTCATGTAGTGTGTGCCTGCGCGTTTTCCGCAAAATAATTTGATGGCATTTGGTGCATGTTGCAATAGTTCTTCGCTTACCAATGCATCGTACATTACCACATTGGCTTGCTGCAACGCTTTGATTCCTTTTAATGAAATCAATTCAGGATCGCCCGGACCAGCACCGACAAGTATGAGTTTTTTTATCACTGATAAATTTATTAAGCTTTATAGTTACTTTCTACCACCACTTTATTTACATTTAAAGAAGATTCTCTGTGTGTAATTACATCTTTTAAAAAGTAATTAAATTGTGCCACATAATTTTCTGCAAATTCTTTTTCTGGTTCGTGTTGGTTGATTTGTAAAACCAAATTTTCAAATCCATCTTCTATTTTAAATTCACCTGTATTTACTACGTGTGTATCAAAATCTTTTAAGATTTTAATTTGTGTATTGCATTCAACATCTTTACTTAACAACAATGCTTTTGCACCAATTATAAAGCCTGTGTATGCATAATAAATAGCTTCTGGAAATTTATTCTTCGCTAAATTTTCTTTCGCATCCATTAATTTATTTTCAGCGTCTTTTATAATTCCACCAACCATATCATACATCACACCAGCACATTCACCAACGCCAATTTCTGGTATAAAATTTTCTATACCATCATAATCTATAAAATCATCAGCAACATATAAATCGGCATTTGCCAATGGTTTTAAGATAGTATAAAAATAATTCTTGCCTTGTCGTCTGTAATAATCATTGAAGTATTCGCCTTCTGTGCTGTTCGTTTCAAAATCATTTAAAATAATGCGCAACGTTTCAGGCATTCTTTTAGTTGGTAATTTTACAATTTTATCACCAACAGAACCTACACCATTTACATCGACACCACCACCTAAAACAACTTGCATTGCAGGTGCTACGAGTTCACCAACTTTAATAGAACTTCCATGCAAACCAATATTTGCAGCCATGTGTTGTCCGCAAGAATTCATGCAGCCGCTGATTTTTATTTTTATTTCCGAATCAAAAATCAAATGATAAAATTCATCTAAGATTACATCTTCTAAAATTTTTCCAAGTGTCATACTGTTTTTTACACC
>JANNVS010000204.1:0-2410 GCA_031414515.1 Sphingobacteriales bacterium
GTCACGGGCGCGGGAAACTAATAAATCCATGAGGTAAACATCTCTCAAGAGTGTATGATTATTTTTTTTATGTCTTATTAGCGGGACTCTTAAATATTTATTTTCTATTGGAAATAAAGAATCGTTTTTATATTTTATTAAGATGTTTTCAAAGCTAATTCT
This sequence comes from Sphingobacteriales bacterium, assembly GCA_031414515.1. Classification (GTDB taxonomy): domain Bacteria; phylum Bacteroidota; class Bacteroidia; order Chitinophagales; family JADIYW01; genus JADJSS01. Next base: position 163 of record JANNVS010000204.1, read on the forward strand.
TATTGTATCGCAAACAGGCGGAGGCATTGCATAGCTTTCTCTTTTTTCTAAAAATTCCTTTGACCTATATTTTGGGAAACTGTTTAAAGTAATTATATTTCCAGATTTATACCAATTTCCTTCAGTGTAATAACAACCAGTACAAGTTGAGCGATAAAATTTAAAGGAGCTATCTTTATTTAATGTCATAATTACAACATCATATCTCGCAATATATTCCCAATCGCCATCAAGTGAAGAGTCATTTCTTTGATTACAAGCTATAGCAAGAATAACTAAGATAAAAATTATATGATACTGACGAAAAAACATAAATTATTTCTAAAAGTCTGCCTAACTACGTCGTTGGTTTCAATCAACGAAAGGCTTACTATAAATATAATGCTTTTAAATAAAAAGAACGTACTTTGACGATTATAAAGAACCTACTTCTTCGTAAATCCATCCTTTAAACCAACTGTTTTATTAAAGATAATTTTTTCAGTAGTTGAATCTTTATCTAAATAAAAATAACCTTTGCGCAGAAACTGGAAATGATCGTTTAAGGTTGCATTTGCTAATTCAGACTCTGCATAAGCAGTTGGTATAATATCTAAACTATGTTCGTTAATATAATCTTTAAAATCGCCTTCTTCGGCATCTGGATTTTCTACTTTAAATAATCTATCGTACTCGCGTACTTCAATTTTTATTGCATACACAGCACTTACCCAATGCAGTGTACCTTGTACTTTTATGCCAGAATTATCTTGTCCGCTTTTGCTATCAGCATGGTAGGTACAATGAATTTCTGTAATGTTTCCATCAGCATCTTTTATTGCATTATCGCAAGTCACAATAAACGCACCTTTCAAACGAATGGTTTTGCCAACTTCCATTTTAAACACTTTCTTTTGCGGCGTTTCCACAAAATCTTCGCGCTCTATAAAAATTTCTTTAGTGAAAGCCACTTGTCGCGTGCCACTGTTCTCATCTTCAGGATTATTTTCAATACCTAATAAAATTTCATTTTCTTCTAAGTTTGTAATCACCACTTTCACAGGATTAAAAACTGCCATTCGTCTCAAAGATATTTTATTCAAATCTTCGCGTACACAAAATTCCAATAACGAAATATCATTTACTTTTTCACGCTTTGCAATACCAGCTCTGTCGCAAAATTCACGAATCGCACTTGCGGTATAGCCACGTCGGCGCATGCCTGAAATTGTTGGCATTCTCGGGTCATTCCAACCTGCAACATGGTTTTCTTCTACTAATTGTTTTAGCTTGCGTTTACTCATCACTGTGTAGTTGATATTTACACGTGCAAATTCATATTGTTTCGATGGATAAATGCCTAGTTTTTCGATGCACCAATCATACACTTCGCGATGCGGCACAAACTCTAACGTACAAATAGAATGTGTAATTTTTTCTATTGAATCGCTTTGTCCGTGCGCAAAATCATACATAGGATAAATACACCATTTATCACCAGTGCGATGATGATGCGCAAATTTTATTCTGTATAAAAGCGGATCGCGCATCAACATATTATTAGAACTCATGTCGATTTTTGCACGCAATGTTTTTTCACCTTCCTTATATTTTCCAGCTTTCATGTCTGCAAACAATTGCAGGTTTTCTTCAATGCTTCTTTCTCTAAAAGGTGAGTTTATTCCGACTTCAGTTGGCGTGCCTTTTTGCACTGCTATTTCTTCAGCAGATAAATCATCAACGTATGCATCGCCTTGTTTTATTAGCTGTACGGCAAATTCATACAACTTGTCGAAATAATCACTTGCATAAAAAATAGTTGTCCAATTAAAACCTAACCAATGTACATCTTCTTGTATGCTGTCTACATATTCGGTTTCTTCTGTTACTGGATTGGTGTCATCGAAACGCAAATTAGTTTTACCGCCAAATTTTTGTGCTACACCAAAATTTAAGCAAATTGCAGTTGCGTGCCCAAGATGCAAATAACCATTTGGCTCTGGCGGAAAACGCGTTAAAATGGAATTGTATTTTCGAGCTTTCAAATCATTGTCGATAATTTCTTCAATAAAATTGAGCTGTTTAGTTGAATCTGTGTGTGATGTTTTCATTTTCCTTTTTTAATTCTTCACTTTATTCTGATTGACAAGTCTTCTTTGTCATTCTGACGAAGGAAGCATTATAATTGACTAAAACAATTTTTTACTCGTTTAATAGTTTCTTCGCTGCCAAATAAATGTATGAGTTCAGGAATGGTTGGTCCTGAAAG
>JANNVS010000205.1:0-8510 GCA_031414515.1 Sphingobacteriales bacterium
ATCGACAGGTGTTATTACCCGTTGGGTGCCGTACTATTTATCTTTCTCACACATCATATTGCAAATTAAAAAATCATATTACGATTCTTGGGGTTCGTAGTTGGCAGGTGAAAACACCTGCCAAGTGCGAGGTTAGAAAAATCTTAAAAAATAAATTTATCTATTAATATTTTTTTAGCGAGATTTAGCTTTGCTGAACTTACGTTTCTCACTACGTTCGAAGTGATAGGTTGGTGTTAAAACTTAAACGCCAAACCGATTTTTGCATAAGAGCCTTCGCAGTAGCCTGCTTCCAGATTGGCTCCAATGTGTTCTGCAAAATAATAGGTCATGCCTATGCCTGAACCGACGATAGCACCGCCTTTAAATTTTTGATAATCGAGTAATGCACTTCCTTTACTTCTAAGTCGGAATCCGCCACCAAGCGCTAATGGAATATATAAATCAAATTTATCTGCGTCTAATTTTGTATTTCCTTTTTCTGAAATTAATTGATATAAATGAAAAACACCTCGCATACCTACACCAAAACTTCTGTATTTAAAATTAAATAGTATATCCGTAGAGTCTTTAGAATATGACCTGCCTGAGAATGTGAACCAACCTCCAATGCTAAAATAAGGACTTGCGGCATAATCCATATTCATAGTGACACCTGGAATAAACCCTAAGCCTAAGGCTTTGAGAGAATAAACCGGAATATAACTATGGTGTCCGAGATTGGTTGTTAGATAAATATTAAAATCTCCTTTTTCAATAGCTTTTGCTGTATTGACTTGTATGAATAATAATCCGATGAAAATAAATTTAACTATTGTTTTCATTTTTGTTTTGTTTTTAAATGCACAAAATACCGTGTAAAAATATTAAATATTTCCATTGAATTTACGAATAAACCATTCACTTATCAACAATATTAGTATCATAAAAAATAGCCATTTCAAATCGATAAGTGGCCGAGTATTAAACGTATCAAATAAAATGGATTTTACTTTGCCATTTTTATCAATGTCGTTACTTATTTTTTCCATATCCACAGGATAATAAAATTTGCCACCGGATTGATTTGCCAAAATATTTAATAGTTGATGATTGGCTTGTGTATTTAGGGTTTCAATTATGACAGGTCGTACGGAGAAATTAGTAGTAGCTGTATTCGCGTTTCCTTTGTAGTTGGTTTTTGCATTTGCTGAATAATTTCCTACTGGTAAAATTCCTGCATTTAAGGTAAATGCGTTTATGGTTTTATCGAATGTGTAGGCATATTCTTTTCCTTCATCACTTTTTACTATACAATTGACATCGACATCGTTCACTAATTCATAACTCTGATTATATAGTTCTGCATCTATCTGGATGGCTTCATTTGAATTGTATATATTTTTAGGTGTGTGTACTCTAAACCTACGTTTATCTCCTTTGACGGTTAAATATTGAACGCATTTATTCATGACTTCATCGGTGGCATTAAAGCTTTTTGTTTGTGCAAACTCATTTAGACGCCATCGCCAAATTCCATCTCCACAGATAACACCAATTTTTTTTCCGTTTACTTCATTGAATGCTATCAAGGGATTTCCGGTGGAAATATTTCCAATTTTTTGTTTGTATAAAATATCTAATGTTGTAGCTATCTGGTACTTTCCAAAAGGTGCTAATAAAGGTGGCAGCGTTTGAATCGTTTTCAGTGTTGTTTCACTTAGTGTAAATTTAGAAAAGGTAGTATTGTAAATTGGATTCACTTCATTTCCACTTTGAGCCGAACCAGTAACCTGTACAACCTGCTGTAGTCCATTGTATTGTGCCAAGTTGGTATTTGCGGTAAGAATAAAAAGCAATGGCTTATAGGATTCTATTATTTGCTGAATGGTGTTTAGTTTTGCAGAGGAGCCAGCAGATGGCAAACCGTGTAGAATAATTAAATCTGCTGCATTAAAGTTTTCGTTGTATGTTTTTATATCTGCTTGCTCAAACTGATAATTTTTATTTTGTTCGATAGCGTTTTTAAATGCTTTCACATCAGGATGCGGTGCATCGTATAGCATCAATACTTTTTGTCTGCCATCAATTACTTCTACATAAGCAACATCATAATTATTTTCTGCAATGGCTTCGCCTGCAATGGTTTTTAATTTTATTTTATACTGCAAAACACCAGGTTTTGTTGCATCACCAATTGCATCGGCTTGCAACATAAATCTGTCTTCTGTAATGGAAATTACTTTATTTAAAATTACTTTTCCATCTGGCGAAGCAATTTCAAGTACTGTGGTTTGTCCTTGCAAATGGTTGGCTTCAATTTGTACATTGATGTTGAACTGATCTCCGAGATAAACAATTTCTGGATAGCGTACACTCTTTATCAACGCATCTTTTTTAATAGTGGTATCGCCTAAAGCAATTGTATAAAATGGAATGGTCAACGCATTTTTATTGTATAGCGGTGAATTTCCTTTGTTGAAAATTCCATCGGATGCTAAAATAACTGCACCAATATTTTGCGAACCATGCCGAGTAAATAATTCATCTATCGCATTTGAAATATCAGTTTCTTTTTCTGTAAAGGTTGGTTTTGTAAAATCAGCTAATTCATCGCCAAAATTATACGATACTAATTCGTACTTATCTTTTATTTTTTCCTGTAAAGCTGAAAGTTGTGCTGCATATTTTTCTTTAGAGAAATTTCCGAACGAAACATTTAAGGAAGAAGAATTATCTTGCAACAATAAAACAATTGGTTTTTCTTCTTCTGTTTTTTTTGTTTTAATTAATAAAGACAATAATAAAAAGGCAATTAAACTTGTGGACAAAAAACGTAAAAATGCCAATCCGTATTTCCACCATTTACTTTCGTTTTCTGTAAAAACAAACTTCTTTCTGCCGTACAAAACGTAGGCAAATAAGATTCCTGCTGCTACACAAAACAGCAAAAACCACCAAGGATATTCGAGAATAAAAGAAGTTTTCATATTTAATTTTCTCGTCCTTTATTTTTTTTAATTAAAAACAAAGGACGAGAAAGATTATTTAAAGTGTTAAAATTTTTATTGCACAAAATAATGTAAAGAATTTTAGAAGCAAAGTTAATAAAAACAAAAAAGCAGCCTAATTTCTTAAACTGCTACTCTAATCTAACTATCTGTTTTTTATTATATTAATGCTTCTGCAACGGTTTTGCCAATAAATGCTGGCGATTCTGCTACATGTATTCCACATTCACGCATGATTGCCATTTTTGCTGCTGCCGTATCGTTGGCACCGCCAACAATTGCACCTGCATGACCCATTCTTCTTCCTTTTGGTGCTGTTTGTCCTGCAATAAATCCAATTACGGGTTTCGTTGCATTTGCTTTTACCCATTCTGCTGCATCTACTTCCATGGTTCCACCAATTTCACCTATCATCACAATGGCTTCTGTTTCTGGATCGTTCATAAATAATTCTACTGCTTCTTTCATAGATGTACCGATAATTGGGTCACCACCAATTCCAATTGCTGTAGAAACACCTAAGCCTGCTTTTACTACTTGGTCGGCTGCTTCATACGTTAATGTTCCAGACTTGGAAACGATGCCTATTTTTCCTTTCTTAAAAACGAAACCAGGCATGATACCAATTTTTGCTTCGTCTGCAGTTATAATTCCTGGGCAATTCGGTCCTATCATTCTTACACCTTTTGACGTGACATATTTTTTTACTTTTATCATGTCTTGTACTGGAATTCCTTCTGTAATTGTGACGATTAATTTAATTCCTGCATCAGCTGCTTCCATAATAGCATCAGCTGCGAAAGCTGGTGGAACAAAAATGATGGTAACATTTGCACCTGTTGCTTTTACCGCATTTTCTACTGTATTAAAAACAGGTTTATCTAAATGTGTTGTGCCTTCTTTGCCTGGCGTAACACCACCTACTACATTAGTACCGTATTCTATCATTTGTGAGGCGTGAAATGTTCCTTCTTTTCCTGTAAAACCTTGTACTATTACTTTGGAGTTTTTATTGACTAAAATGCTCATTCTTATTTAGGTATTTTTGCTATTAATTTATTATGACGTGCATCACGTGCCTCTTTAAGGAAGTCAGATGCAAAAATAAAATCAATCAATTCTTGGTTATCTGATTGAAATAAAGAAACCTTATCGCCTTCCCAATGTTTGTTTCCTTCGTGTAAAAAAATAATTTTATCTCCATTTGCAATTACACTATTCATGTCGTGTGTATTGGTAATTGTAGTTATATTGTATTCTTCCGTAATTTCCATAATTAATTCATCTATAACAATAGATGTTTGAGGATCTAAGCCTGAATTCGGTTCATCGCAAAATAAATATTTTGGATTCATAACGATTGCTCGTGCTATGCCTGTACGTTTCTGCATACCGCCTGAAAGCTGTGAAGGAAATTTGCTGTTCGTGTTCATTAAATTCACACGTTTTAATACTTCGTTTACTCTATCACTTTTATCCGATAAAGACATCTTTGTAAACATATCTAATGGAAAACGGACATTTTGCTCAACTGTTAATGAGTCAAACAAAGCTCCACCCTGAAACAACATGCCAAGTTTTCTACGAATTTCATTTTTTTCTTCAATTTTCATAGCCACATAATCTTGCTCATCAAAATAGACGTGCCCAGAAGTTGGCGTTAATAACCCAACTATACATTTCAATAAAACGGTTTTTCCTGAACCACTCTTTCCTATTATTAAATTATTTTTCCCACTTTCAAAGATGGCAGAAATACCTTTCAACACCTCTTGAGTGCCAAATTTTTTTCGTACGTCTTTTACTTCTATCATTTATTTATTATTATTTATTCTGGAGTAATTTTATTATTGATTATTTCAACAGAAGCCAGGTTAATATTAAATCTGCAAATAAAACCATAACACAACTCAATACAACTGCACGTGTGCTCGCTTTTCCAATTTCGATTGCACTGCCATGTGAGTAAAAGCCTTGATAACAGGAAACAGATGTAAGTACAAATCCAAATACAATAGATTTTACCATCATTACTGTTATATTATACGGAACGAATGACATCAAAACACCTTGTAAATAATCTGATGATGAAACATATCCTGATAAGGAACCGGCTAACATGCCACCATATATACCAGTACAAGCAGCTATAATTACTAATAATGGTATCATCGTAATTGCCGCTGCTAATTTTGGTCCTATTAAATAAGAGATTGTATTCACACCCATTATTTCCAATGCATCTATTTGTTCAGTTAGTCGCATTGTTCCTAATTCTGAGGCTAAATTCGAGCCTATTTTACCTGCTAAAATTAAACAGGATACTGTTGGTGCTAATTCTAAAATCATTGATTCCTTTACAATAAGCCCAACAAATTCCATTGGAACCATAGATGCAGAAAGATTATAAGCAAATTGAACTGCTGAAACAGCACCTATAAAAAATGAAATTAATAATATAATGACTACTGAACCTACGCCAATGTTACTCATTTGAACCAGTGTTTCTTTCCAATACATTATTGCGCGTTCTGGTTTTACAAAACAACGTTTTATCATCAGTACATATCTTCCAATATGAAATAGTGGTCCTCCACTTGCATGTATGTATTCAGCCATTAGGAATTCTTACTTTTAAAAGTGGTAAAAATAGACTATTTTTAATGATTAGCCAAAATTGAGTAGTTAAAAGAGAAAAGAATTCTAAATTTATCAAATGAATATTGTTATTACAGGTGCCAGTAGAGGAATTGGCAAGGCAATTGCGGAAAAGTTTGCACATGAAAATCATAATGTTATTGTTTGCTCACGCGATGAACAGAAATTAAATGCATTAAAGAAGTTATATCCTACCATTCTTACTTTTGCATGTGATGTTTCAAAAAAAGAAGAAATTCAAAAATTTGGAGATTTTATATTATCTGCTTTTGACACTATTGATGTTTTAATTAACAATGCTGGTATTTTTTTTCCTGGAAAAATTATGGAAGAAGAGGATGGTGTTTTGGAAAAAACAATAGATACAAATCTTTATAGTGCATATTATATGACGAGAAAGCTGATTCCTCAATTCAAAAAACAAAAAGCAGGAACCATTTTTAATATGTGTTCAGTGGCAAGTTTAAAAGCTTATGAAAATGGTGGAAGTTATTCCATCTCTAAATTTGCATTATTAGGTTTTTCAAAAACTCTACGAGAAGAATTGAAAGAATATAATATTAAAGTTACATCAATAATTCCAGGTGCCACATTAACTGATTCTTGGAGTGGAACAAGTTTTCCTGAAAGTAGATTTTCTAAACCAGAAGATATTGCTGCATTAATTTATACGATTACTCAACTTTCTGAATTTTCTGTTGTGGAAGATTTAGTGATAAGACCACAGCTAGGTGATATATAAATTTGTAATGTTATTAATTAAAAAAAATATTCATAAATACAATGACAACTATTGACAAAATATTTGAGAACAATGAAAAATGGGTAACTGAAAAACTTTCACTCGACCCAAATTATTTTGAAAATTTATCGAAAGGACAAACCCCTGAATTTTTATACATCGGATGTTCTGACAGTCGTGTTACTGCTGAAGATTTAATGGGTGTTAATCCTGGTGAAGTTTTTATTCATCGTAATATTGCCAATATGGTAATATCTATTGATATGAATGTAATGTCTGTAATTAATTATGCTGTTCGACATTTAAAAGTAAATCATATTATAATATGTGGTCATTACGAATGTGGAGGCGTTAAAGCTGCAATGCTATCTGCTGATTTAGGCATTTTAAATCCTTGGCTTAGAAATATTAGAGATGTTTACCGTTTGCATCTGCAAGAGTTAGACGGTATTACTGATGAACATCAACGATATAATAAATTAATAGAATTAAATGTTCAGGAGCAATGTATTAATTTAATCAAAACAGCTGCAGTACAACAGGCATATAATGAAAGAGGATTAACTGTACACGGTTGGGTTTTTGATATACATTCTGGAAAAATTATAGACCTAAAAATTGACTTCGAACATATCCTTGCAGACATCATGAAAATTTACAGGATTATTTAGCACCAGCAAATAAGTATAAAATATTATTTCAACACAGACAATGCTGCTTTGAAATTGAAAATATAGTAAAACACAAATTAAAAGTAACTTTATAAACTGAAACTATCTTTGCTATTATTTAGTTTCAGAACATTCCAAATAAATCCTAACACAAATAATTTGCTATAGATAGAATTATTTATTAATTTTCATGAAAAACCAAAAACCATATAACATGCGTATTAATTATATTTTTCTAATGCTTGTCTTAAACATTACAAGCTGTCAGAATAGTGACGCTCAAAAAGCTGGAAATAACTCAATTACTATTCAGAGTTCCAAAACACAAACAGGTTCCAAACAAACAGGCACTAAACCTAATGGTTTTTGGGAAAAATTAATGATGCACGAACTACGCAATGCAAGCGGTGTAATTGTAGCAACAACTCCTGCACCAGCCTCTTGGAAAATAGGTAATGGTACTATGACAGGTCCGCATGGAATTAAAGCAACTGATCTTCCCTATCAAAGCTTTATGGACAATTACGATCCAAATATACAGCAGGCTTATGCAGGAAAAAAATTGCGCTCCATGCCTGGTATTGACCAACTGATACAGCAAGATATTATTCCCTGGGGAAAAAGCAGAGGTTTGCAATTTGTGAAATTTTATGAGATACCAGAAATATCAAAAATTAATAAATGGTATTCTGACCAATTATATAAAGCTCTGCCGAGTCGTTCTGATGTTAATGCATATGGTATTGACTGGAAAACAATGAACGGAAATCCTTACTTCGTGTTACTAGGATTAAATGTGAACACATCGGAAACAATGCAAGGCTGGTGGTATATTTTAACAACACTGGAAGCAGAACCTGCCTATTTTGAAGCAGCGAGAAAACAATTTATTTTTACGCTTGCCAATACCCGCCATAATTTAGAACCTATTGCGAAGTATAATAAAGAGGAAGCTCAACGTTGCGGACAAAGTTGGGCTGCCTTCAATAAAAAAATGGCTGCTAACCAGGCTGCTTTTGAAGCACACCAAATTGCACATGTAAATAAATCAAATGCTGTGAACGATGCAATTATGAGTAATTGGAAAGCAAATAATGTAGCAAGCGACAAACAACAAGAGCGAACCATTGATGGTATTTATGAACGTACAAATGTCCAAAATACAGAAACAGGAAAAACCTATAAAGTACAGGAAGGTGCCAACCAATACTGGATGAACAGCAATGGCGAATACATCGGAACCAAATTGCAAGATTACAATCCTAATTTAGATGACAATATGAACGAACAAAAATGGCAGGAATTAAAAAAGATAAAATAATAATTTTAATTCAAACTTAGTTATTTTTATTTCAGAACAGCTAATGCTGCTTCGTAGTTTGGCTCATCTACAATTTCGCCAACTTGTTCAGTATGGATTACTTTTCCGTTCTCATCTATAACAATTAC
>JANNVS010000206.1:0-1642 GCA_031414515.1 Sphingobacteriales bacterium
AACAACCTGGAACAAAAATAAGTTAGAAGAAAAATTTCAAAATTACAAACATTACAATATTGATATTCGTAACAATGAAGAGCTGGAAAAAATATTTAAGGAATATAATTAATTTTATATCTTGATTATATTCCTTAAATATTTTTTCCAGCTCTTCATTGTTACGAATATCAATATTGTAATGTTTGTAATTTTGAAATTTTTCTTCTAACTTATTTTTGTTCCAGGTTGTTGAAGCTTCTTTTCCGAAAAAATAGGAACGTAAATCATTGTCAATTCCAATAACTAAATCAAACTTGTCTGCAAAAAAATCTACAGATTCACTACCGATTAAACCACCAGAACCAGTTACAACACATATATTCATTTTAATTTATTTAAAGTTCAAAGATAATAAATCAAATATATTAATTTAGCGAATTGAATTTTGAAAATTTATCTAGTATTTTGCCAAACTTTCTTCCAAAGATTGTAATTTTGATTGTCCATCTGTCATTTTCTTGCGTTCATTTTCTAATACTTCTGGGTTTGCGTTGGCTACAAATTTTTCATTTGATAGTTTTTTATTTACACTTTCGATAAACCCTTTGTAGTAATTTATTTCTTCAATGATTTTTTTCTTTTCGTTGTCTGTATCAATTTCTATACCAGTTTCAATAAATATTTTATCAGTCTGAATTAATTGAGATACTGTTTTTTCTACTTCTATTTCTGTGAAGATAATTGGATTTATATTTGCTATTTTTTCTATCAACAATCCAAATTTTTCATATAAAATTTTATCTTTTGTTTGCACATAAACAGTTAATTTTATTTTTGGCGATAATCCATTTTTATTTCTTACATCACGAATAACAGAAATTATTTCTTTTAATTTTTCACCTTCATTAATAATATTGATATCAAAGGATTTGTTTGAAGGATAAGTTGCTACACAAATATCTTCCGTTCTTTCTGCGTTTAAATAATGATAAATTTCTTCTGTAATAAATGGCATAAATGGATGCAATAATTTCATCAATTCTTCAAAATATACAACTGTTTTTTGATAAGAAACAGCATCAATCTTTTCACCAAATGGTGGCTTTACAAATTCTAAATACCATGAACAAAAATCGTCCCAAATAAATTTATACAAGTCAATCAATGCTTCAGATAAACGATAGGACGCATAAGATTTTTCTAAATTTTCTTTGAGCAATTCTAGTTTATTTTCAAACCAGATGAATACAAAGTCATGACCATTTACATCGGAAGCGGAAATATCTGTATGGTTAAGTCCCTTTAGAGATTTAGGATCAATTTCCCAACCTTTCACAAGTCTTAAAGCATTCCATATTTTATTGGTGAAGTTTCTTCCTTGTTCACATAGTTTCTCATCAAATGGTAAATCGTTTCCTGCTGGCGAACAAAACAACATTCCAGTACGCACACCATCAGCAGAATATTTTGCAATTAAATCCAACGGATCAGGTGAATTGCCTAGTGATTTCGACATTTTACGGCCTTGTTTGTCACGCACAATTCCTGTTAAATAAACATTCGTAAACGGTTTTTCATTTTTATATTCATAGCCAGCCATTATCATACGTGCTACCCAGAAAAATAAAATTTCTGGTGCAGTAACTAAATCATTGGTTGG
>JANNVS010000207.1:0-3033 GCA_031414515.1 Sphingobacteriales bacterium
TGTTAATAGAGATTTGAGTAAAGCTGGATTAGTGGATGCTTTATTAGGTGATACAGATACAATAAATATACAAGGCGAAGAAGTAAAAAAACTTGATATCATTGCGAATGATTTACTGAAAAAATGCTTGCAAAATAGTGGTGAATGCTGTGGAATTGCAAGTGAAGAAGAAGAAGATTTCGTAGCTTTCGAAAATAGAAAAAATGCAAAGTACGTCGTATTGTTTGACCCATTAGATGGTTCCACTAATATTGATGTGATTGCACCAGTTGGAACTATCTTTTCAGTATTTGAACGAGTTTCTAAAGTAGGCAAGTTGTGCACGTTAGAAGATTTTTTACAAATAGGTGACAAGCAAGTAGCTGCTGGATATGTGATATATGGTTCATCTACTATGTTAGTATATACAACTGGTCAAGGTGTAAATGGGTTTACTTTAGATCCAACTATTGGTGAGTATTGTTTATCTCATCCAGATATAAAAACACCATCTACGGCCAAGACATATTCTGTTAATCAGGGAAATTTTAATTCATTTCCTGAAACCGTAAAAAAATTTATAGAATATTGTCAGGATAATTCAGATAAGAAATCTTTTTCATTGCGATACATTGGTTCTATGGTTGCAGATTTTCATCGTAATTTAATTAAAGGTGGTATTTTTATGTATCCTTCTACAAAAGATTCTCCTAAAGGCAAATTGCGTTTGATGTATGAATGTAATCCGATGGCTTTTTTACAAGAGCAGGCAAATGGAAAAGCAACAAATGGAAAACAACGCATCTTGGAAATAATACCTACAAAATTGCATCAGCGTGTTGTGGTATATATTGGTTCTAAAAAAATGGTGGATATGTTGAATGAATAATTGTGAATCCAGCAATTCTTTATCTACACACATCTTGCAACGTTCTATCTTCTTTTTATTTACAAATTTTCTCACCAAATCAAGATAATACTTTGACGAAAATCAGGTATTTAATATCGACCTTACTATAAATAAGATTCCTATCACTAATAATAACATAAAAACATAGTTATTAAATTTTTCATTTGGTATTCTTTTACGTAGTTGAGTTCCAGCTACTAGTCCAACTATAAGAAATGGAAACCCAATAATATAATATTGAAAAACTGTCTTATTTAGCAATCCACTTGTAAATTGACAAATCAAAATAAAAATATCGCTTGGTAAAAAATAACCTTGCAACGTACTTACGAATTGCATTTGTGTCCAGCCGTTTAGTGTTCCAAATACTACTATTGGCGGTCCAGCAGTATTAAATGCACCACCTAAAATCCCAGCAATAAAACCAAATAAGTATACCATTTTCGGATGTAAATTAACCTGTTTGTTATCTCTCTTTATAAATAAATTATAAATAGAAACACTACTAATAATACAGCCTAGAATTATTTTGATAATTTGTTCATTTCCATTTTTTAAAAAATAGATGCCTATTGGAATACCAAAAAAAGAAGCAATTACTAATTTCTTAGCAGAATTCCAGTCAATCTCTTTTCGGTGTTTGATAAATAAAATGAATGCTAACGTAAAACCATTTAAGGTCATTAAAGGTGTTGCTGTTTTCATTCCTAGTAGCATAGATAAAAAAGGCATTGCAAACAATGCATCGCCAAAACCAAATGTTGCATATATTAATGCGCCACAAAAAATAATAATTGGTATAACAAATTCAGGGTTCATTATTATGATATAATTAATTGAATTTCTTTCTTAACTAAAACATGCCTTTTGTTTCCTTTTTTTCTTTTTCATAGACTTCATCAATTTCCAATTCATAACCATCTGCTATTTCTGTGGCTAATTCATCGCATCTATTGTTTTCTTTATTGCTTGAATGCCCTTTTACCCAAATAAACGTTATATTTTGATATTCATAAAGCTTTAAAAACTTCTTCCACAAGTCCTTGTTTTTCTTCTTTGCAAAATCAGGTTTCATATTCCATTGAAATACCCATCCTTTTTCTACAGATTCAACAACATATTTAGAATCAGAGAATATTTTTATAGTTAAGTCATTTCTTTTTAATGCTTCCAGGCCTGCAATAACAGCCATTAATTCCATTCTATTATTAGTAGTCAATCGGAATCCTTTTGATAATTCTTTTCGATGTCCATTTGTTAGCAATACAACGCCATATCCACCAGGACCTGGATTGCCTCTTGATGCACCATCTGTATAAATTTCAACCATTCTCGAATTATTGTGAACGAATATAAGAGTATTAGTTTTATTTTCGTGATATGACGAAGAAAGAAAAGACAGATTTTATTGTCAAAACATTGGGTCAATTATATCCGAATCCGCCGATTCCATTAGACCATAATGATGCTTATACTTTACTGATTGCCGTATTATTATCTGCACAATGTACTGACGTACGTGTAAATAAAGTGACTCCTGATTTATTCAAGCTAGCAGATAATCCATATAAAATGTCGAAAGTTCCGGTTGCCAAAATCAAAGAAATTATTCGTCCTTGTGGATTATCGCCCAAAAAATCACAAGCAATTTCAGATTTATCGAAAATAATAATTGAAAAACACAATGGAATGGTTCCAAATACGTTTTATGATTTAGAAGCATTGCCTGGTGTAGGTCATAAGACGGCAAGTGTGGTTATGAGTCAAGCGTTTGGTGTTGCAGCTTTTCCAGTAGATACTCATATACATCGGCTTGCTTTTAGATGGAATTTGAGTTCTGGAAAGAATGTAGAACAAACAGAAAAGGATTTAAAACGACTTTTTTCCGAGCATTTGTGGAATATATTACATTTACAAATAATATATTATGGTCGTGAATATTGTGCAGCTAGAGCACATGATATAACCAAATGTATTATTTGTTCAAAAGTGGGAAGAAAAACAATGATAAAATAGATTATTCTTTTTAACTTTAACCAATAATACTAAAATCTGACCCGATGAAGAAAATCATCTTTTGTTTCTTGTTTATACTATTCATATTTCTAAATGTCTCCGTTGTTAAAGCAAATGATGCAGAAGGA
>JANNVS010000208.1:0-11798 GCA_031414515.1 Sphingobacteriales bacterium
TTTGTTGGGTCTTGTTTAACAGTTTTTCTGTATTTATTTTTTTCTGACATTTTAATTTTCTTTTTGCACTAAATTATTTAATGATTACGTTATTTTTTTCTCCATATATTCTTTTTTTACTACTAAAAACTTCTCTTTGTATTTTATTTATAAATCATGGTATCCATATATGTGTATAACTGTTTATAGTTAATATGAAAGACTTATGTTAAGTTTATGTGAACTAAATATAATTATGGATAACAAAAAAAGAGTGGATATTGATTTACACAAATATTTTGTGGCTATCTTTTTTATTGTAATGCTTACTTTATTTATAATAGTTACTTTTGTAGATTAGTTATGTTTTGTTGATAGCACTTAGCTATAAACCAAAGTGTACGCTAACTTTATTACTGCGTTACAGGTTGTAGTGATTCAAATTATTTTATAAAATGAAAGGTTGATTACAAACCAAAAAAGAGAGTGGCTTGTTAATCTAAGTATGATGCATTTATCACTTCTTTAGCTCTTCTCAGCATTGACAAAGAAATTAGATATAATGATAAACTAACTACTATTATTTTGGATATTTGAGTTTTAATGATTCAAAATGTTGGGTGATTATTTTTGCTACTGCAAAATTGCGGTACCAGCGCTTATCTGCCGGAATAATGTGCCACGGATACTTATTACACTTGTTAATGAGTATGTCATACCCTTTAATATAATCATTCCATTTTTTTGCTACTGTCTTATCTTCTTTCGCATATTTCCATCGCTTGTGCAAATCCGATTGCCGTTCCTCAATTCGTTCTAATTGCTCCTTTTTTGAAATATGCAGAAAAAATTTAAGCACATGAATATTACTTATTTCAAGATGCAGTTCCAAATCATTAAACAATTGACAGCGATGATGGAGTTGTTGTTTTGAAAGTGTTTTATTAATAAACGGAACAATAATATCTTCATAGTAGGAACGGTTAAAAACCTCTACAACTCCTTTAGCAGGGAAGTTAGGATATACTCTCCAAAGAAAATCATGCTGCAGTTCTTCTTCTGTCGGCTGCTTAAAAGATTTTACATTCACACCCATCGGGTTCATGCTGGTCATTACATGGCGGATGGTTCCGTCTTTTCCAGCTGTATCAATACCCTGAAAAATAATAAGCAATGCAAACCGTTTATCGGCATAAAATATATTTTGCAGTTCAAAAAGTTTTTCATGAAATACGTTTAGTTCCTTTTTACATTCTTCCTTAGAAAATTCTTTAGTTGGAATTGTTGGAACTTCTTTAAGTTTTATCATTGTTGATTTTAACATGGAGAAAGTTAAACCAGCTTCTTGATTTTTTTTGTTGTAATGATTTCCTTTATTTTATCGGTCTTCTTTACAATCTTTTTGATTGATTTCTTAATTGCCTTTTTAGTTTTATTTTTCAAATCATCATTATTATCCTTCAGGACTTTATTAATGGCAGTCAGCAATTTTTTCTTTAATGCATTTCTTTCTGTTTTTTTCATGTTTATTATTTTATAATGAATTTTTACTGAATAGTGGTGGTCTTTTTTTGTTGGCTATTTTGTTCTTCTTGATATAAAGGACCAAGCTTCTGTTGCCTTTAGGAAAACGGTTACTATGACCCACCAAAATAGATTCATGCCGCCTAAAAAGCAATATCCCTGATTTTGTATCATTGCACTAACATTTTAAAGAGAATTATTTTCTTCCATTTTTTATTTCTGTAGTTTTAAAAATGCCTTCGCAATACTGAGTCTCTATAAGAAACTCAGTATTGAAAAACTCTTGTTATGCACAAGCTGTTGCACATTTTCTACAAGCATCTGCACAAACTTTACAATGTACTATGCCTGATGTCGCATGTTTTTCGCATTCATCTGCGCAGGCGTTACATATTTCTGCACATTCTTTATATAAATGGCTTGCGTGAGCAGAGCCACGAGCAACAAATGAAGCAGTAAGCGTACAAATAGCAGCACAATCCATATCCAATTTGATACAGTTTGCCATCATCTTTACATCCTGTTCTTCTAAACAAGCGGTGATACAATGGTTACATGCAATGATACAATTATTAAGTGCATCTAGTAATTCTTTATTTTTTTCGTGACTCATAACGTTTGTTATTATTTTATAATATCAAAGTTAAAAGCAACAATGCCACGCGTGTTACATAATAAAGTTTATATGTTACAGTATTAACTGATGGACTGAGTTACTTTTCAATTTTTACTACTTCATTATCTACACTCAGTAAATAAATGCCTTTCTGAAGGTCAGGCAACTTTAAGCTATAATGAGAAATTCCTACAGAAATATTCCAGTCATCTGTAAATACCAATTTTCCTAAAAGGCTGTACACTTTTATTTTGATGGTTTTGATTTTAGATGCATAATAATCAATAGTAAAGTCGCCTGTTTTAGATGGATTTGGAAATACATACAGAATATTATCCTTAGAAAAAGTAGCATCTAAATTTACAGGAACTATAGTACTGTAAATATATGATGCAGCTGTATTTATTTGTTTTAATCTGTAATAATTTGTGCCAATTATTGGTGATTGATGTAAAAACTGATAGGTGTGCTGCAAAGTTGTAGTCCCATTTCCATTTATCAAACCAATACTATTAAAATTGATTCCATCAATCGACCATTCTACATTAAAATAAGCATTCTGATATTCTGTAGCCGTTATCCAATGAATTAAAACCTGATTATCTGGTGTTTTTTGTGCATTAAAATTTATTAATTCAACAGGTAAGGATGTTGTTTTTGTAATGATAAAGGAATCTATTAAACAATTAAAATTATCCGAAACAATTAACGTATCTGTATCAATACCAGACGGCGCAACTCTATCGTTATTCGTAGTGGCACCACCAGTCCAGTTATACGTGCCATTCCAGGAAGAAG
Source organism: Sphingobacteriales bacterium (assembly GCA_031414515.1). Classification (GTDB taxonomy): domain Bacteria; phylum Bacteroidota; class Bacteroidia; order Chitinophagales; family JADIYW01; genus JADJSS01. Next base: position 2,918 of record JANNVS010000208.1, read on the forward strand.
AAAGACTAACACTATCGCCTTCCAACGTTGTATAAATTTCTTTTTTATTCACGTCTTTCATTATCGTAAATCTATCGCGAACAACACCATCACTACAAACCCATTCAGCGTCTAGTCTGTTTCCTTCTACAGTTAATGCCAATCCACCACCAATAGTTTTATTTGCAGTAACCATTGCATCGTGTGGCCATGTTGTGTATAATGGATTACTGCTTAATTGACCAGAAGAACCAACAACAGCATATACCGTTCCTGTTTTTTGTGGTGCATTTTTTATATATGGACAAGAATTAGAAGTATTATCATATTTTGCTGATGAATTACTTACTGCATTTGTTGCTAAATCAAAGGATGCTTCGTTACCGTAATGACCATTTAATAAATATGAACGTTCGTACACATGGCTGTGTCCACACAAAATTAAATCAACACCATATCGTTCTAAAATACGAATAAAATTTTGACGAATAGCTATCAAATCTGTTTCTGTTTCTGATGTATGCGAACCCAATGTATATGGCGGATGATGCCAATAAGCAACCGTCCATTTTTGTGTGTTGGCATTCAAATCATTTTTAATCCAAACAACCTGTGGTCCAAGCGTGTCCCAAATTCTATAGGTATTAGATTCTCTACCATAAGAATCTAAAGAAAGAAAATGAATATTAGCAAAATCGTAAGAATAAAATGCTTCTGTGCCTGATGCAATACCACCACTTTCAGCAGCAGTTGGCAACGTAAACATACTGTAATATGGAATTGCATGGTCGTTTTGTCGTGTTCCATTATTTGCATAATCGTGGTTGCCTGGTGCAGGCCACAAAATTACATTACGCAACAAAGAATCCTGATATTGTGGAAAAAAACTGGTCTGATATTCTGCATCTGTTCCTGAGTTATATGCATTATCGCCTAAGAGCAACATACCATCTGCATGATTATTGCCCATATACTGCATATAGCTATTTCGTACATTTAATTGGTTTGCAGTATTGTTTCCACAATCGCCGATTATCCAGAAACGTGATAATCTTTCTGCGCCTTTTATTGGTAATGTGTGAAAAAAATATTTTGACCCAGTTCTCAATGTTTGTAATGTTGGTAATGTATTTCCAATTGAATAAAAATATTTTATATCATTTGATAAACCTGAAATAGTAATATCATGTTCAGTGGTCAATGTTGCATCTGTAACTGTTGATGTCAGGTTTCCATCTACAGTGCCATAGTTTATTATTGAATTAGAAGCACTAGTGGTTTTCCAACGAATATGCACAGAATTTTGTGTTGCTAAATTTAAGTATGGACCTCTCGAAACATTAACACTACCTGCAATATTTGCTCTTAATTCTAAATCAAAACTAATATCAGAACTGGAAACAGAAGTTTGATGAATTTCTGCTGCAATAGTATGATTTCCTGTTGGTAATTGTGCTAACGAAAGTGTTGTAGTTTGCGCTGTATTGCCATCGTCACCAGCATTGGCTGCTGTAGTTAAATATGTAAATGCACCAGCAGCAATATTATTTCTATATACTTCTACACCATCAATATATACTATGATACCATCATCTCTTTTTACATTTAAGGTATAATCCAAATATGTTGCAGTACTACCAATGGTAATATTCTTTCTAAAATAAGATGTAATGAATTTGGTAGTACATGTAGCAACTGGTGTGCAACCTGCATTTAACGTAGTGGATTCATCGCCATCGCCATAACCTAATTGTCCATTTCCAGAAAACCAGCTCGCATCATTAAATCCTGTAGCTGTCCATGCTGTACCTTGGTTGGTGCCATCATCTAAATATTTCCATGAACCACCATAATTTACAACATCTATTTCATTAGCTACTAATTCTAAATCAAAACTAATGTCAGAACTGCTTGCTGATGATTGATGTATTTCAACAGCAATTGTATGATTTCCTGTTGGTAATTGTGCTAACGAAAGTGTTATAGATTGTGCTGTATTGCCATCGTCACCAGCGTTGGTTGCAGTAGTTAAATAAGTAAATGCACCTGCAGCAATATTATTTCTGTATACTTCTACACCATCAATATAAACAATGATACCATCATCTCTTTTTACATTCAAGGTATAATCCATATAAGATGCCGTACCGCCAATAGTAATATTTTTTCTGAAATAAGATGTAATGAATTTGGTAGTGCAAGTAGAAACTGGTGTACAACCAGCATTTAACGTAGTGGATTCGTCGCTATCACCATAACCTAATTGACCAATCCCGGAAGTCCAACTCGCATCATTAAACCCAGTGGCTGTCCAACCAGTACCTTGGTTGGTTCCATCATCTAAATATTTCCAGGATGAACCATAAGTAATGACAGTAACATTAGAAAATGTAATATTAAAGGAAAAAAGCAAAAAAAGAAGTTGTAAAACTACTCTCATTTGTTCACGTTAAACAAATTTAAGTATTTTATGTGAAGAATGTGTGTTAAAAGTATTCAAGAAAGTTGGTATCTTTTCCAGAAACAATACGTTTGTATCTGTTATGCAACAGATGACCAATAGTGTCTTCCCAATTGAGCTTGAGTTTGTGCCCATTAATGCTTTCAATACCTGCAACTTCAGCCGCTGTACCTGTAAAAAAAGCACCGTCTGCTTCTAAAACATCTTCTACACCAAACTGTCTCTCTATTACTTCAATTCCCATTTGTTTGGCTATGTCAACTAATGTATCACGTGTTATACTAGGAAAAATATTTGTACCTGGCGGAACAATTAATTTTCCATTTTTTTCCATAAAAAAGGAAGCTCCAGGTCCTGTTGCAATATATCCTTCTACATCTAATAACAATGCATCGTCATATCCTTTTTGATGAGCTTCACGAGTTGCCAAAATTGAATTTACATAATTACCTGTTACTTTTATATCTACTGGCATTGTTCTAGGATGTGGTCTTCGCCATGAAGATACCAGCACTTTCAAATGATTAGACGGATAATATCGATTCCATTTCCAGCAAGTCATTAATAAATTAGGCTTATCAGCATCTAATGCGCGCAAGGTCATGTTTTTATCCATTAACACTAATGGTCTGATATATGCTTCATGCATTTCGTTCCTTTCAAGTAATTCGTAAGCGAAATTGATTAATTCCTGAACAGAATATGGCATTTGAATATTCAACTTTTCAGCCGAATTAGCCAATCTTTCAAAATGTCTTTTGACTTTAAATATATGTGGACCTTGTTGTGTATTATAAGCTCTCAATCCTTCAAAGACACCATATCCGTAATGTAATGTTTGGTTAAATGGACTAATCCTAAAGTCTTTAACATTTTTAAATTCGCCATTAAATAACAGAATCGATTTATCATTGTGATATAACATTGTGAAATTTATAAAATATAAATTATAAAAAATAGAAATTTGTACAAAATTTTATTTCACATGTTTAAATGCTTACAATTGCTTAGATCTTCAGGATGGCTAAAAATTGAATTATAAATCATAAACTGAATTGATTCGCAAAAGCGAGCTATTTTTTTATATTTGCACAAAAATTGCACAATATGAAACAACCACCAAAATGGAAATTTGCAGTAATGGTATGGATTGCTATTTATCCAACTATTACATGTGTATCTTTGATAATAGGTCCTTATTTACAAGAATTTCCTATTCCTTTGCGCACCTTTGTGCTTACACTAATTTTGGTACCATTGATGGTATTTATTATCATGCCATTACTACAAAAATTATTAGCAAAATGGTTGTTTAAATAAACCTCTATTTTTCATTACTTTTACATCATGTTAACACAAGGAATATCAATTTTAACAATTACCATTTTAGTATTTATTATTTTCAATTTCGTTTTGGAATATATTTTAGATTCAATGAATGCTAGAACCTGGGATTTGCCGATTCCAAAAGAGCTTAATGGTATTTATGGCGAAGAAAAATATGAAAAAGCACGTCAATATCACAAAGCAAAAGAAAAACTAAGTAGTGTTGCTACTATCTTTAGCACGATTTTAATTATTGCGTTTTTAATTTTCAAAGGTTTTGCGTTGGTACATTTGCAAGTTGCAGTTATTACCGACTTGCCCATTTTACAAGCTATCCTATTTTTTGCTGCGTTTTCTATTGCCTCAGATATCATAGGTTTGCCGTTTGAGTTGTATGGTATTTTTGTCATTGAAGAAAAATTCGGTTTCAATAAAATGACTTGGAAAACTTATTTAGCTGATAAAATAAAAGGCTATCTATTAGGTGCAATAATTGGTGGTGTTTTATTGAGTTTATTTGTGTGGTTCTATACGATTGCAGGCAATAATTTTTGGTGGTATGCCTGGATTTTATTTTCTGCGTTCACTTTGTTTTTTACGATGTTTTATACCAGTTTAATTGTACCGATTTTTAATAAACTACAATCACTGGAAGCAGGTTCTTTAAGAGAGAAGATTGAAAATTTTGCACAAAAAATAAATTTTCCTTTAACCAATATTTTTGTAATAGATGGTTCTAAAAGAAGTACGAAAGCCAATGCGTATTTCAGTGGTTTAGGTAGCAAAAAAACAATTGTATTATTTGATACTTTAATCAATGAGCAAACAGAGGAAGAATTGGTAAGTGTGCTAGCACACGAAGTTGGTCATTATAAAATGAAACACATACAAAAAGGAATGATTATTGGTGTGCTACAAATGGGTGCGCTATTGTTTATTTTGTCTTTATTTATTAATAAACCTGCATTGACACAAGCATTAGGTTTGCAAACCGATGTACCTGTTTTTCACTTAGGATTGATTGCATTCAGTTTATTATATAGTCCTTTTTCAATGATTACTGGAATTTTTATGAATTTAATTTCTCGTAAAAATGAATTTGAAGCTGATAATTATGCAAAAGAAAACACAGGAACTGGCGAACATTTAATTACTGCGTTACGAAAATTATCTGCAAATAATTTATCTAATTTAAATCCTAATAAATGGTATGTATTTTTTCATTATTCGCATCCACCATTGCTGGAAAGAGTGAGGAATTTAATGAAATGATGAGTGATTGACGATGTACGATTAACAATTAACAATGAAATCGTCGCAACCTAAATTTTAATTATGAAGATAAAATCATCGTTAATCGTTAATTGTCAATTGTTAATTTTACTATTATTAAATTCAAATGCTTTTGCACAAAAATTAGTGTCAAAACCATTCGTAGGTCATACTTCTAAAAATGAAATTAATATTTGGTGTATGTTTGAAGGTGCACCTGCTGTATTTATAAAGAATTCAGATAATCAAACGAAAGTATTTATCTACGATAAAGAAAAATGTTTTCGAAAATTCTTGCCAATAAATTGTCAGTTCAGTTCTTTGAATGAAGATCATATATATAATATCCAATATTCCTTTAACAACAAAGATTTTTTTCCTTTAATTATTGCAAAAACAAGTAGCGATGCAGCAAAAGATTTTTCATTTTTGGCTGGCTCTTGTGCATTCGTTCCAACTGGTTTTAATGGAATAATTAAACCATTTACCAGTTTAAAAATATTTAAGTACATGCAACAGGATTCTGCAGATTTTATGTTGTGGCTCGGCGATAATTTGTATTACATTTTTGATTATCATTCGTACAAAGGTCAGTTGAAACGCAATATTAAAACTAGAACAAAAAATAAACTTAATACATTCTTAAATTCCAAACAGCAATATGCAATTTGGGACGACCATGACTACGGAAGCAATAACAGTGGTGCTTCTTTTTCTGCAAAAGAATCTTCGTTAAATGTCTTTCAGCAATTTTGGTCGAATCCTAAAAATGATACATTTAATTACTATACATTTCAAAAACAGGATTGCAGTTTTTTCATGTTAGATGACAGATATAATAAAGAAAACAAAGATATTATATTGGGCAATACACAATTAGATTGGTTGAAAAATGAATTACTGAAATCAACAGCAACGTTTAAATTTATTGGCATTGGAATTCAAGCACTAAATCCGGTTAGCACGCTGGAATGTTTTTATAAATCAGAAAAAGAATACTTGGAATTAATCTCATTTATAAAAGAGCATCATATTTCCGGTATTATTTTTATTTCTGGTGATAGACACCATGCTGAATTAATGAAAATAAATGAAAATGACTTATATCCTTTGTTTGATTTTACAACTTCTCCACTTACAATGTACCCAATAAAAATATCAAAAAAGAGTAGTGAATATATAAATCCTAATAAAGTTAAAGATACTTATTATCCAAGCTATAATTATGGCAAAATTTCCATTTCAGGCACTACAGATAACAGAAAATGTACAATAGAATTAAAGGATAAGACTGGAAATGCAATCTGGAACTATGTTATTTCTGCTTCTGATTTACAATAAAATTATATAACTAATTGATTATCTATGTATTGTATTTTATACCGATAATCATTGTGGATAATGTGTTGACTTAATAAAAAATCAACATTCTAAATAATAAAATCAAGAAAAAATTGCTAACTTTGCAACTCCAAAAAAGAAAATTATGTACGCGATAGTTGAAATAGGTGGTCATCAGTTTAAAGTAGCACAGAATCAAGAAATATTTGTGTTAAAATTAGATGGCAACGCAGGTGACAAGGTAAACTTCGACAAAGTGTTGTTGGTATCCGATGATTCAGGAACTAAAGTTGGTTCACCAACGATAAGTGGAGCTTCTATTGCAGCAACAATAGTTGAACATCAAAAAGGCGATAAGGTTATCGTTTTTAAGAAAAAAAGAAGAAAAGGTTATAAAGTAAAAAATGGCTTCAGACAGTCTTTCACTAAAGTGAAAATTGATACAATAGCTTAAATTATAAACAAAATAAATAAAAAACAATGGCTCACAAGAAAGGTGTCGGTAGCTCTAGAAACGGTAGAGAATCACATAGCAAAAGATTAGGTGTTAAATTATTTGGTGGCCAAGAAGCAATTGCCGGAAATATTATTATTCGTCAGCGTGGAACTAAATTCCATCCTGGAGTTGGTGTCGGTTTGGGAAAAGATCATACCATTTTTGCAGTTACTGATGGTAAGGTATTTTTTAAAAAAGGATATAAAGACAGAACATTTGTTCATATTGCAGTTGCATCATAATCAGAATAACTTATAATTAGAAAACCATCAGAATTTACTGATGGTTTTTTTATTAAATTATTAAAGTGAATTCTTATTTATTCTTTACAACATATACTACTTGACCATTTTCCGATTTATTAATTTCTGCATTAAAATCCGTTGAGAATCTATCTTCAGATGAGATTGATTTAACTTCACTAATTGTTCTCGAATTTTGGAAATTATCATGACTGCTACATGAGCCAAAAAAAAGTACAATAAATAGAGTGATTATGTTTCTAAGAGTGTATACCTTTACCATATCTCTTAGTTTTATAATTAAATGTAAACATAATTTTGATATTTATCAAGCTTTTTTGAAATAATTATTAAATGAAAATTGAAATTTGGTGGATAGGCAAAACATTTCAGGACTTTACTAATAAAGGATGTAATGAATTTTTAAAAAGAATTCAAAAATATACTAATATAGAAACAATTGAAATTCAAGAAGTTAAAGGTATATCTGATTCTATTTCCACCAAAAGAACTGAAGCTGAGAAGATCTTGGCAAAATTAAAAAACAATGATATTCTTATACTATTAGATGAAAAAGGGTTAAAACTAAATTCAATAGAATTTGCAGACTTTATTCAAAAAAAGGAAAATCAATCAATTAAAAAAATTATTTTTTTGATTGGCGGTGCTTACGGGTTTGATGAATCAATCTATTTTAGAGCTAACGATAAAATTTCGCTTTCCAATATGACATTCTCTCATCAATTAATAAGATTAATTTTTATGGAGCAATTATATCGTGCATATTCGATTCTGAAAAATTTACCCTATCATAATGAATGATAGAAACACTTTCAATACTTTCTTACAAAACATCCATCACCTTCTGCATATCTAAATCCAGCATACATTTAAAATGACCTTTCGGACATTTATCTAAGCCATGTTTGTGGCAAGGTCTGCAAGATAGATTTGTATTTTCAATCATTACAGAATTAGCGTTATTATTATAAGGTGTGAAACCTAAACGTCTTTCTGTGCTGCCAAAAATAGAAATGATTCGTTTATTAAATGCTGCTGCAATATGCATCATTCCAGTATCAGGCGTAATTACAAATTTTGCTTTTTTAATAATAGATGCTGATTGATTGATGTTGAAATTTCCACACGCATTGTAGATTTTAAACTTATCTATACTTTCTAATTGCGCGCCTAAATAAGCATCTTCAACGCCACCAATCAACATAATTGGCATCGTAATTTTAGTACACAATTCTTCTAATTTCTCTTTTGGAATCTGTTTTGTAAAATGCTTCGTTCCTATTACAATTACACAGAAACCAGCAATATGTGTAAAGGGCAATTTTGATGATGAAATCTCATCTTTTTCCGAAATAAAATAATCCAAACCCTTACCATCATTAATAATATTCAATTTTTTTAGTGCAGAAAAATATCTGTCAACCACATGATTATTCAGTAAATTCATTTTGAATTGAGTCAGTAGAAAACGTTTAAATCGTTGTTTATTGTAACGGTAGGTTTTCACTTTAAGCATTGTTGTAACCTGATGCGAACGAATATTGTCGTGTAAGTCAATAATCAAATCGTAATGTTCTTTTATAAGTAAATCTGTAACTTCTGAAACTTCATTCTCAATTCCATAAGTTTTTGAAACGTACGGATTGCTTTCTAAAATTTGTTTAAACGAATTTTTAGTCAGATAATGTACTTCACTATTTGCCAATTGATTTTTAACACAACGAATCACTGGGCTTGTCAAAA
>JANNVS010000209.1:0-1913 GCA_031414515.1 Sphingobacteriales bacterium
AAAGCATATCTTACTTTTAACTTTTGTTGAATGTAAAGCGAGTATTTTATTTTAGGAAGTTCATCCTGATAATGAACCATTTCAATAATCAGGTTTTTAATTTTTTCAACTAATATATAATCGCTACCCTCCAAAATACAAAAACCAAATCCTTTTAGCGATTCATTAAATTCTTGCAATTTTATATAGGTGATTTCATTTAGGATATTTACTTCTCCTAACTCCACTGATGTATAGGAAATAGATAACTTATCTAGCACTGATTTAACGATTAGTTTGCACCGTAAACAGACCATATTTTTTATAACTATTTTCATTGCTAAACTATTTTCCCAGTACTAAAAAAGGTTGATTCCACATTTTAAATAAATAATACAGCGACATTTTTTACAAAAATGATAGATTTAAATACTAAAATCATTATAGAAATATTATATAGTTTGTATAATTCACACCATAGAAATTATATTTTACAATTGGCTTAAGAATCTTTTGACACTACTTCTTAAGGAGCTTTATAAACCTTCTAAACAGTTTGCTATCGGATTACAAATAAAATAAACTCAATAGGAAAAGAACGCGCTTGACATTCTTCATTCGTAACTGATAGGTAGCAATATTGTAAGTCTATTTTATAATTCTGTAACAACGAAACAATGGTTATAGCAGAACTTTGAGGCCTAAATCAAAAGCTAAAATGAAAACAAAAACACATCAGTTAAATCATTCACAAGTAATAACTGCAGCTTCGCTAATACTGTTATTCATATCTATTAATTTGATTCCTATTTATTCATATACTAAAAATAATCTGTTAATTGATAAAGTCAAGTATGCCTCAGCTGGGGTAAACAAAAGTTCTAATCAAGAAGTAGCACTGATCAAAGTGAGAACAAATCTAAATAGCGATGCGGCCAAAAAAACAGAAACCAAGCACCCTCAATTATATGATAAAGACAAACAGTATGGAGCCATAATGATAAATGGAAAAATGATGGCTGTACAAAACGGTTATCTTGATACACTTAAAAGCGCTTTAACAATGAATGATGGAACAACTGCCACTCCTGATGGATTCATCATAAAAGAAAACGGCGCAAAAATAAAATTAATGGAAGGAGATTATATAGATTCCAGTGGTAAACTCACCCTTATAAGGGGAAATATAAAATAAAATCATCTACTAATTAACAGCTAATTACTGCGCATTAAATATTGGTGGTTTTGTTTACAAGAAATTAAACCATTAAATATCCTCTATACTGATTATAAATAATGCAACAATTAAAAATAATTACATAACATTCTCATGGTAAAGGCAACACATCTTTGTAGCAGAAAATGCTAAATCAGTGTAACGATATAAATAATGAAACAATTTCAAAGTAAACTTATTGCTCTTTTTGCAAAGAGTATTCACAAGAAAATAATTCTAGCTCTAGCAATAAATGGATTAACAATTAATGCCATAGGACAGTCGGACTCATTAAAAGAAAAGATTTTTCCACCGGATTTTAATCAACAGGCGGAAGATGCTTTAAAACCCAAAACTGTGAGAAAGGATTTAAACTCTCCTTCAAAAATCAATACTAAAGAAATGAAATTACAAGATAGTTTGCAAAGAAATAATTCGACAAACCAAACCATGGATAAAAAATCAAAAGGAGAAGTGGAAAAGTCTAAAATTAACGAAACACAAAAAAAGGATCCTAAGAAAAAGTCCATGAATCAAATTCGTTAATTAAATGCATATCTGAAAATCTTTTCGAGTTAAGTACCTTTTAATTCATGCGGCTATCATAAATTAATTTAAATAAATTTTCTACAATAAAATGAGTTATCAAAAATATCAAACTTGTATAGATGCATGTTCGGCGAGTGCAGTTGAGTGCGCCCATTGCGAAAATAATTGT
>JANNVS010000210.1:0-9162 GCA_031414515.1 Sphingobacteriales bacterium
CAAGATTTGATGACGAAAGACAGATTGATTACTGCACCATAAAAAACGACGTTAAAACAAGCAGAAGAAATCTTACATCAATACAGAATTGAAAAATTACCTATCGTTGACAAAAACAATAAACTGGTTGGATTGATTACCTACAAAGATATTTTAAAAGTAAAAAATTATCCGCATTCTTCTAAAGATGATTCTGGTAGATTGCGTGTGGCTGCTGCGGTTGGCGTTACTACCGATATGATGCAACGTATAGAAGCGTTAGTGCATGTTGGTGTAGATTTTATTTGTATTGATACTGCTCACGGTCATTCGCAAGGTGTGTTGACTGCGATTAAAAATGCAAAACAAACCTTTAAAACGTTAGACATTGTTGGCGGAAATATTGCTACTGGTGCAGCAGCAAAAGCATTAGCAGAAGCTGGTGTTGATGCCGTAAAAGTTGGCGTTGGACCTGGCTCTATTTGCACAACACGTGTAGTTGCTGGTGTTGGTGTTCCACAATTGAGTGCAATTTACGATGCATTCGTGGCGCTTAAAAATACAGGTGTTCCTATTATTGGCGATGGTGGAATACGCTATACTGGTGATATGGTGAAAGCATTGGCTGCTGGTGCAAATACCATTATGGCTGGGTCTTTGTTTGCTGGTTCAGAAGAAAGTCCAGGTAAAACAGTCATTTTTGAAGGACGAAAATTTAAAACCTATCGTGGAATGGGTAGCCTGGAAGCGATGCAAGAAGGCAGTAAAGACAGGTATTTCCAAGATGTGGAAGAAGATATAAAAAAATTAGTGCCTGAAGGAATTGTTGGACGTGTACCTTATAAAGGAACCTTGAGCGAAGTGGTGTATCAGTTTGTTGGTGGCTTACGTGCAGGAATGGGTTACTGCGGTTCTAAAGATATTCCGACTTTGCAAGAGCAGGCACAATTTGTAAAAATTACTACAGCTGGTGTAAATGAAAGTCATCCACATGATGTAACAATTACAAATGAAGCTCCGAATTATAGTAGATAAGATGATAACAAACTGGTTAACTCTATCAAAAAAATTAGGTTCACTACAAGAAGACAATTCAGAACGTGGTGGTGATACATATGCTCAAAAAGCATTAGACGAGATTTTAGGTGATGAATGGATTCAAAATACTGTTGACGATATAATTTCTATCAAGAAAGGTAGTGAATTAGCAATGAGTTGCCTTAGTTATATCCAATCCACCAATGCAACAAAATATGCTTATAATATTTATAAAACTTCACAAGGAGAAAAAGCACAACAAGCTGTTTATTTAATTAAACATATTGCCAATCCTATTTCTGTAGATTGGATAGAAGAGTTTTTACATGATGAAAATGTCATTCATTATGGGCTTGGAGTTTTAGACCAATTACTTTGGTCTGAACAAATTCCTTTTGACGATAAAGCAGAATTATTATTGGAATTAGCAGGAAAGAATTCAAAAGGACAACTTAAAGACCAAATTGAATTTATACAGAAATATATTAAGGATAGAAATAGCATTTAGAACAGCCAAATAATTTATCAAAATTCAAATTCACATATTTAACCACAATTGTTACGTTTTAGCAGAGTCATTCAATAGAATCTGCGTCAAAATACATAGTTCATTGTGTAAGTCTATTCTGAGAATAAAATTTAATCTATTACTCTTGTCCAAGTATCAGTTTTTTTAAGGAATTTTAAACTGCATACAAAACCTGTTACGGCAAGTGTTCCATCAGTGTTTAGTTTAAATTTTCCGCAGAATTCATGTCCTTTTACGTAGGCAATGCCGTTTTCAAAATATTTAGTAATCGGATTGTAAACAGCGTCCCACAAAATCTTTAATCCTACCAATGGTTTATTATGCTTTGAATCGAGCAGTAGTTTTCCGTTTTCATCTTTGTCTTCAAGTAGCCAAACTACTTTTCCTTCTATGGTATTTCCGTTTTTATACAACTGTACTTTGCAATCCTTTTTTCCGGAGCACCAAACTCCTAAAATATTAGGAATGGCTTGTGCTTTGCTGTTAAATGCTAAAAATAAAACAACAAGTGTAAGAAGGAAGGGTTTCATGATGTTTCTGAATTGATGTAATTCTAAAGATAGTGCATATCTTTCTTAAATCCAATTCCTTAACTTATCTAACCACGACTGTTGTGGTGAAAGATTAATATCAAACGAATAGATTTCGCCACTTTTGTTTTTTGAAGTGCTACTGATTATTGTATTGTTTTTTGTTACCAAACGAAATGCAATCGGTTCTTTAATTTTCGACATCGTTTCGATGATAAACTGCATAGATAATTCTTCTGTAGAAAATAAAATTTCATTTGGTTTAAATGCTTCTAAAATATCGCTTAGATTTTCTATCGAACCTAAATTTTTAGAATTTTTGATACCATTGTTTAGCGATATGAATCCAAGGTATTTGTGTTTTAAATGAGACTTTTCTATTTGTTCAGAAATAGTATTTGCTTCTTTTTCACTTGCAATAATAATAAACTTCTTTACATTATTCATAAATGTATGTAGTGTGCCGCTTATAGAATACAATGCAAATCGATAGAGCGATAACAATACAATATTCATAATAAAACCCAGCAAAATAATTCCGCGTGATGTGCGTAAGAAATTTGGAAAAAACGCATAAAATATAGCAATTATTAGTGTTCCAGCAGTTAAACCAACTAACAATCGTCGCCATTTGGTTTGTTTATTATATACGCCAAAAAACCACATTGCCAATAACCATGTAGCTACATAGATTGGAATATTAATATAGAAAAAAGTTGCTGGAAAGATTACATGTTCACTTGATTTTACAAAATTTTCCCATAAAAGATGTAATGCATATAAATTTCCAAACATCAATGTTGCGTCAATAAACGGCAAAAACAATCCTGAGAAAACAGATTGGAATATAGCAAATATTGCGCGTAAAAAAATGGCAATGCGCAATAAAAAAGTGAGTGCTTTACCGCGCGTGCCTGACACATGTTTATTGGTAAAAATAATCATCGCATTGTAAAACACTTTAATATAATTAAGGCTTCCTTTTTTGGTGCTTTCACCTTTGAAATGTATAATTGAAGTATCTGCAAAATAATAGTTTTTAAAACCTGCTTGTTTTATTCTGTATGATAAATCTATGTCTTCGCCATACATAAAATAATCTTCATCTAACAATCCAACATTATCTAAAACGCTTTTGCGCAACAACATGCATGCACCACTTAATACATCTATTTCATGCGATTGGTTTTTATCTAAATACGTTAAATGATATTGCCCGAATGTTTTAGATTTTGGGAAGATTTTTGACAAACCACTCATTTTTGCAAAGGCTGCTAATGGTGACGGAAATCCGCGTTTCGATTCTGGTAAAAAATTGCCAGCACCATCATACATTTTTACACCTAAGCCACCAATATTTATATCGTTCTCCATTTTGTCGATACATTTTTGCAGTGTATCTTCTTGTATTATGGTATCAGGATTCAGCAGTAAAATAAATTCACCTTTCGTTAATTTTATTGCTTGGTTATTTGCTTTGGAAAAACCAACATTTTCTTTATTTGCAATAACAGCAACATTCAGGAATTTCTGAGCAAGCATTTTCAACGAATCATCAGAAGAATTATTATCAACTACAAAAATTTCATACTCAACATTTACATTCGATTTATAAACAGACAGAATTGTTTGCTCTAAAAAATAGCGCACATTATAATTTACTATGACGATGGAAAGTTTCAATTTTTATTTAGATAGTTTTCATACGGTAATCTAGATTGTATAGAACGTGCCAATGTAATTTCGTCAACATATTCCAATTCACCGCCAAAGGCAATGCCACGTGCAATTGATGTTATTTTTAATTTGTATTTCGCCAGTATTTTTGATAAATAAAAAATCGTGGTGTCGCCATCAATAGTAGGATTTAATGCCATGATTATTTCTTTCACGTCGCCATTTTCCATTCTTTGCGCCAAGCTATGAATATTCAATTGCTCAGGACCAATTCCATCCATTGGTGAAATTAAACCTTCGAGAACATGATACAAACCATTGTAATGACGTGTGTTTTCTATGGCAATAATATCTCTGAAATTTTCTACAATACACACCACAGTTTTATCGCGATACGAATTGTTGCAAATACTACAAATATCTGCATCAGAAACATTGTGGCAAGTTTTGCAAAATTTAATTTCAGTACGCATTTTTAAAATTGCTTCAGATAAATTTTTGGTATCGCTGACTTCATTTTGCAATAAATGCATTACTAAACGCAAAGCGGTTTTTTTTCCAATGCCTGGTAATGTCGCAAACGCGTTTACTGCATCTTCAATTAATTTAGATGGAAATTGCATTCTGTAAAGGTACTCATAAGTGGATATTTTTTTATTTTTTCTTTATCAATTAATCGTACATTGTTAATCATTAATTTATACATATGTCACCAATCTGGATAGGAGTTAGTATTTCAGCGTATTTTATTTTCTTATTTGTAATAGCGTGGTACACGTCGAGAAATGCAGATAATAAAGATTTTTTTATTGGTGGAAAAGCATCGCCTTGGTACATTGTAGCCTATGGTATGATTGGCACTTCGCTTTCAGGCGTTACGTTTATTTCTGTTCCTGGAAAAGTTGGCACTGCGCACTTTGCCTATTTTCAAGTAGTACTTGGTTATTTAATTGGGTACTTCGTGATTTCTTTCGTGTTGTTGCCGTTGTATTACAAACTCAACTTAACTTCTATTTATACGTATTTGCAAAAACGTTTTGGAAACACCACGTATAAAACTGGCGCAAGTTTTTTTATTTTATCAAGAACGCTTGGTGCAACGCTTAGATTATATTTAGTAATTAATGTGCTGCAGATTTTTTTATTGCCTGAAGGTTTAGGATTTTTCACGATTACTGCAATAGTAATTTTAGTAATGATATTATTATACACGTTCAAAGGTGGTGTAAAATCTATTATTTGGACAGATATGTTACAAACAACATTTATGTTATTAGCATTAGTTACCTGTGTTTGGTTTATAAAAAATGAATTGAATTTATCGTTTGGTGATTTGATTTGCTCTTTACAAGAAAAAGGCTACACGGAAATATTTATGACGGATTGGTTGAAAGGGAATTTCTTT
Organism: Sphingobacteriales bacterium; assembly: GCA_031414515.1. Classification (GTDB taxonomy): domain Bacteria; phylum Bacteroidota; class Bacteroidia; order Chitinophagales; family JADIYW01; genus JADJSS01. Next base: position 5,159 of record JANNVS010000210.1, read on the forward strand.
ATCAAACAAATTATTGGCGGTATGTTTATTACGATTGCGATGACTGGTTTAGATCAGGAAATGATGCAAAAAAATATCAGTTGTAAAAACTTAGGCGAAGCGCAAAAAAACATGATTACGTTTAGTTTTATTTTGTTAGTAGTAAATTTAATTTTCTTGATTTTAGGTGGTGTGTTATATTTATATGCAGAAGCTAAAGTGATAGAAATTCCTGCAATGACTGATAATTTATTTCCAATTATTGCATTGAAATATTTACCTGGATTTATTGCTATCATTTTTGTGATTGGATTAATTTCTGCGTTGTTTCCAAGTGCAGATGGCGCATTAACTGCTTTAACTTCTTCTATCTGCATTGATATTTTAGGAATTAACGATAAACAAGAACTAACCGAACAACAACGCACTAAAACAAGATTAACTGTACACTTTGTAATGGCATTTGTTTTCTTACTCTTTGTTATTGGATTTAAAGTCTTAAACAAAGCAGCCATCATTGATTTACTCTTAAAAATTGCAGCTTATACGTACGGACCACTTTTAGGTTTATTTATGTTTGGCATTTTAACCAAAAGAAAAATAAACGATAATTTATCGCCAATTATTTGTTTGATAACACCTGTTATTTGCTTTATTATTGATAAAAATTCCACAAAAATAATTGATGGATTTGCATTTGGACCTGAAATGTTATTATGGAATGGCTTACTTACTTTTATTGGTTTATACCTTATTAGCAAGCCAACTACTGAAGTTTCAGAACTTGACAATGAACTGAATAACTAAAATTTAAAGAATTATTTATATCTTTGCAAGTCGGATTTTTATGTAATTTTTTAAATTACAGAATCCCTTTTTACGATGATTTAAATTTTAACAGTAGTAATCGTAAATCGTACATTGTAAATCGTAAATTAATAAGTATGTCATTAGATGATTTTAAGAAAAAAAGACCTTTTAAACAAAAAAACTGGACTCAAGTAAATGCATCCAATAGCTGGAGCATGTTTCGAATTATGAGTGAATTTGTAGATGCCTATGATAAGATGGATAAAATTGGACCTTGCGTTTCCATCTTTGGTTCTGCACGCACAAAGCCAGAAAATCCGTACTATCAATTATCGGTAAAGATTGCAGAACGGTTAGTAGAAGAAGGCTATGGTGTAATTACTGGCGGTGGTCCCGGAATAATGGAAGCTGCAAATTTAGGTGCACAAAATAAAAATGGAAAATCTGTTGGACTAAATATTGAATTACCTTTTGAACAAAGTCATAATCCATTTATCGATGCAGATAAATTAATTTCGCATCATTACTTTTTTGTTCGAAAAGTAGTTTTTGTAAAATATGCTCAAAGTTTCGTTTATCTACCTGGTGGATTCGGTACATTTGATGAATTGTTTGAAGTGTTGACATTAGTACAAACGAAAAAAATTGACAGAGTCCCAATTGTATTAATGGGAAAAGCATTTTGGCAAGGTATGTTAGATTGGATGAAAACAGAAGTGTTAGACAACCAACATAATATTGGTGAAAATGATTTCGATTTATTTTTAGTAACGGATGATGTTGAAGAAGCAGTTTCTTACATTAATAATTTCTACGAACAACACGATTTAGCACCGAATTTTTCTTAGTCTATATTACTTATAAAATTTACAGCTTCAAGTTTTAAAAACCTTGAAGTTATTTAATATTTTTTCATTTCATTCAATGCTTTCTTAAACCAGTCTATATCTGGCGTATCTTTGTCAAAGCTGAAATCACTATAGTTTTCAGGTTTCTTATTAATATCCATTAATATAGTCAAGGCTTTTCCTACATCAATAAAATAAATTTGATGATAACCAATATTCGATTTTCGTTTGATGTAATTTTTGAATGCTTTTAAATAAATAGCAAAGGTTTCAATATCTTGCTTTTCAAATAAAATCTTTAAAACCAGGTATTTTGCATTCAGATTCCAGAGTATATCTTTAAACTCATTTGTCAATAAAATCTTTAATGCTTTTTGTGGTTGTTCTTTTGAATAAAAGACTTTTGCACTATTAAAATCCACCGTATTCTTTCTGTACTCTTTAGAAATATAATCAGCATATTGCTGAATAAACTTTTCCGTTTTTGTAAACTCATTTAGTTTAATTCCTAAGGTAACTACATTGGTAAAACTAAAACGACTGATTTCTTGATGTTCTAATAAATATCCTTTTTGAATAGCATATACATATAGTTCAAAGGCTTGTTTGGTATACAATAATAAATTTTGATTTGATTTTTTTACACAAAAATTAATTGCCAATAAATATAGATCTTTTAAATCCTGTGACGCAAAACTTTCATTGTTCGCTTTTAAGTCTTTGATAAAAATGGTAAATGCATTCTCATTTTCATCTCTTATTACTAAATAAATATTATAATAGATTCTTACTGCAGTATCTTTTAAAAATATAGGATTTTCTAATAGACTTAGTGTAGAAACTAGAAGGTGGTTTTCAATTTTTAATTCTGATATTTTCTGAAGAGACTGGATAATTGAGGCATATTTTAATGTTTCAATTATAGAAAATAAGGTAGCATGATTGATTACTTCTTGCAACTTAAAATCTTCAGTTCTTTTGTTCCGTGAATTTATTTGGTAAAACAGTGCATAATTATGATATTGCTGTAAATGAAAAGATGCATTTCCAGATTTTGTTTTTTCCATTAATTCAATACTTTCTTCAATATTAGAATTGGCATATTTATATAATTCCTTATCTGAATAATACTGAGCCAATATTTGTTTTTTTAATGCTGCGTGCTGTGATACACTATTATAGATGATGAAATTTTCTACTACCTCAGTAGTCATCCAAATCAAATGTCTGATTCTTAGGTCATGGTATGTAGTATTTGGATACAGGAAATCATGAGCTTTCTCTTTTGAAATTGTTCTATCTGTAATGGCACTTCGGCTATCTATAAATTTAAAAAAAGTGACTATGTCTTCATTTTTATTGACAAAATCAGACTTTATCCAATTTCTCAATTTGCGCTTTTCTTCATCAGAAAACATTGAAAATAAATGTATTAACTTAGTATCTATCATACTTAAATATATTATAGTGGCTGCTTTTTTTATGACATTGACTAAAATTTGTACTGGAAAGTTAATAAAAAAATGCTAATATTTGCTTTGAATTAAAAGGAGATTCATCTCATGGTATACATAAATCATAAATATTCAGGAATAATACTGATTATTATTTTCCTTACAGCTAGTTGTTCTAAGACTACAACACCAGAAAGTAAAAGAATTATCCAATCTAATTTAGTATTTGAAGACAATGTAAATGGACGAATTGGTGCTGGTGGAAATATACAAGAATCTACTAATTTCTTTTATTATGAAGATAACACTTTGAGCCGTGCTACTGTTTATGATGATACCATTCCATCTGCACATTTATTAAAAGAATTGAACCTTACTTACTTTTCCAACAAGGTCGTGATCAATACTTTCTTAGATACGATTGGTGATGTCATCTACACCATTGCTTTCAATAATAAAAAACAAGTCATTTCTATAACACTACCTGATAGCAGTGGCTTGTATATCACTTACTTCGATGATAGAATTTCAAATATAAAATCATTGCCTAGTGGAGATGAATTCATCAGTTTTATATATGATATCAACGATAACTTATTACAATATGAATTGAAAATAAATGGTTTTGTATTGGGCAAGTCAGTATTGGAATATAGCAACGATTTAGTTCGTGAAGAATTTGATAGTCGGTTTTTGACTAAAGACATTAAATTTATCTATCTCGGCGGTTTAGATTTAATGGCAAAACTGGGCTTAAACTATGGTAAAAGCACTAAAAATAAACTCATTAAACGCTCTGATATTATTTTACAAACAGGTCAAGTATATGAGTTGTATAATTTTGGATATATACAAAATAGCAATGGCGATATTAGAAAAAGGAATATCAGATGGAATACTGACACCTTGTTTT